>CAKSGI010000029.1 GCA_934454005.1 uncultured Eubacteriales bacterium
GTCAGAGAATGTATTATCCTTAATTTTGGTTACTCCCCTTGGAATTGTCACACTTGTTAAACCTTCACATCCACAAAATGCATTTTTTCCAATTTCTGTTACTCTCTCCGGAATTTTAAAGTCTGTTAATTTTTCACAGCCCATAAATGCATATGGTTCAATTTCTATTACATTATTTGAAGTTTTTACTTCTGTTAATTCTAAACAATAATGAAATGTCCATTTTTCAATTTTTGTTACGCTATTTGGAATCGTTATATCTTTTAGTCTTGTACATCCAGAAAATGCAGCCGCTCCAATCGTTTTAACGCTTTCAGGTATCGTTATATCTATTAAATTTAGGCAATCTCTAAATGCTTCTTTTTCAATTGCTGTTACAGGATATTCTATATCTCCTTCTTTAACTCTTTCTGGGATTATCACATTCAATAACGATTTTTTGTCTTTAACCCCTACTACCTCTGCATGATTATCTGAAGAATATAATTTATAATTTATATTATCCAAACAAACTTCTAGTTCTTCCGCGCTAACGCTCAATTTCATACTTGGCAATACTGTTACCATCATCACTAAGGCTAAAAACATTGATAAAAATCTTTTCTTCATTTTAGTCACTCCTTCTAGTTTTAAATACATAAATTCAAGGTTTAGTTTTATCTAAGCGCTTATTTAGCTTTGCACCTCTTTTATAATAATACATTAAATTTATTTATATGTCAATGTTTTTATTTATATAATTAAATAGAATACAAAATATTGCAAAAATCACTAAATTAAATACACAAAGTGTAATATATCTGGTTGTTTTCACTTTGGTTTATTGTATTACCATTAAAAAATAGCAGTTCTGCATACCTGCCTCCAATTATTAGATTTTCCATCTAATTTTGAGAGAATGATACACTAACTGCTATTTCTTTATTGCATATTTTTCAGTTAATTTTCTACAGTAAACTAGCTGACTTTTAGTCCACACCTGAATTTTAAGTCAGGCTAGAACAATAACCTCGGATTCTTGAGTTCAAATACCGCCAATTCATTTAGTAAACTTTCTCATTCCTACGCTGAAAATAATTTAACTCTTATTTCACCGAGCTCTTCAAAAGTTTCCTTTCTATATGCTCGTTACAATAGCCTAACAATCTTTTGTTAAACTTATATAAATACTGGATGCAGCTCAACAAATCATACAGGCTTAACATCTCTTCGGTATTTTATTGTTAGATTACGACAACCAAAAAAAGATTCTTTTTCGCGATCAGACTTACCTATACGGAACATACAACTATCACTTTTAACATCTACAACTATACCTTCAGGGAGCATTGCTAACTCTAAGCCAGAATTAGCAAAAGCCCCAACTTCAATTTTAGATACACCAGGTGGGATTATTACCTGTTTTAGATTCCTGCAATTCTTAAACGTCACTTGTTTAATTACAGAGAATTTATAATCGTCTGGAAATTCTACTGTTGTTAGTTCACTGCTTTCAAAAGCTCCGCAACCAAGATATTTTAAATTCGATGGTAAGCTTATTCTTTTAATTCCACTATTTGCAAAAGCTCCATCCTGGATAAAAGCTAAACTATTTGGCAAACTTATTGTTTCTAGTTCCCTACAGTAGGCAAATGCGCTTCCTCCAATAGCTTTTAAGCCATCTAAAATTTCTACGTTTGCTATCCCAGAACCGTAAAAAGCTTCTCTACAAATATCAGTTACGTTTTTTGGAATTTTTATGTTTGTTAAAAGATTGCAATTTTTAAACATCCCAGGCAAAATGAATTTAAATTCAGGATTATTTGATAATTCTACTGTTCTTAATTCTCTGCATCCACAAAAAACTTCACTATACATTTCGATTACACTATCTGGAACTTTTATGTTTTGTAAATTAGAATTTTTAAAAGCAGATTCACCAATTCCAGTTACGCTATCTGGGATTTCTATGTTACTTAAATTTTCACAATTTTCAAAAGCGTTGTTACCAATGAAAGTTACTATAAACTTTCTATCATTACTAATAATCTCTGATTGAATTATAACATTTTCTGGTAAAACTCCACTTCTCCCTGCAACCGTTGCCTTATTAGTGTCTTTGTCTAAAACATATACTATGTTATCAATGATTACATATTCAAAGTCTGCATTAACAGTTAATACCATTTTGGGCAGCGCTGTTACAACCATCAACAATATTAATAGCACTGATAAAAATTTCTTCATCTGCTTTTCTTTCTCCATAATTTAATATTTTTATCTGACATGTCTATTTAATATATCAACACAAAACATATTTAAATTTACATTAGATTCTCTGATCCTCAGTATAATCTTTAAGCAATTTCTAAATCTTGTAGCATCTATTCAACTGTCTCCTTTGGCATATCATTCATTTTAAACATGTTTACTATTTTAAGCTCTTCATTATATGCTCTAAACAATCCCTGCCACTCTTACTTCCTTAGACGGTTTTTCGCATATACAAACTTCAGAGATTGTGAGACATTCATCAGTAGGATCAAATTCCAACATTCTTAAGTTACTTGCTGGTCCCTATTACCAATATTTCACAATTGTTACGTACCTTCAAATTAAAGTGACTTATTCACCTGGAATTTTTAATTTTTCTCTGCCAAATTCATATCTTTAAACCGTTTATTTATTAATTCTTCTATTCTAGCATTTGTATTTGCAAAAGCATTTTCTTCCATTCTACTTACATTTTTGGGAATTTCTACATTTTTCAGAGACTTACAACACCAAAACATAAATGACTCAATGCAATTGTATTCAGAGTTTACCGGTAAAATTACTGTTTCTAAGTTTTCACAATTTGAAAAAGCTTCATGTCCAATTCTAGTTACACTATTTGGAATTGTTATACTTATCAAACCAGAATATGAAAAAACTCCATTCTCAATCTCTTTTATGTTATTTGGAATTTCTATATTTTTTAGAGATGTACAAGTACTGAACGTATTTTCCCTAATACAATTATAGTTAGGGTTTTTCGATAAGCTTATTGTTTCTAAACTTTCACAATGCGAAAAGGCATCATTCTCTATTTTCTCTACACTATCTGGAACTTTAACATCCTTCAAATTGGTTCTACTAAAAGCTGCAGATCCAATACTAGTTACATTATCTGGAATTGTTATATCTTTTAAACTCGTGCAAAGTAGGAATAAGGCAGAACTAATTACGTCATATTCAGCATTATTCGGCAAGTTTACATCTTCTAGTTTTTCGCACATGAAAAAAGTCTGTGCTCCAATCTTCTTTACACTATTTGGAAATGTTATTCCCTCTAAACTAGAATTAAAAAAGGCTCCCTCTCCAATCTCAATTATACCATTCGAAATTTCCACTTTTCTTATGTTTTGGTTTCCTTCAAAAGCTCTCTCATTAATTCCCTCTACTTCAAATGTCTTATCATTCCAATTAACTGTTGCTGGAATTGTAAGCTTTTCTGGCAACTCTCCTGATACCCCTTCAATATTTGCCTTACTAGTCTCATCATTTAAAATATAATCTAGTCCACCAATGTTTGCTTTTACCTCGGCTGCTTTAACAATTAACCCCTTGTTTGGTAGTACAGTCACAACCATTACCAATGTTAAAAGTACCGACAAAAATTTTTTCTTCATCTGTTTTCTTCCTCCATAATTCAATTAATAAAATTTCGATTTTGACATGTCTACTTTATATTAACTTTAAACTGTATAAATGTCAATATTTTTTTGTTATAATATAAAACGAAAATCACCCAATATCATAAAAATAAAATATGCAAAATGTAAAAAGAGCAATTTTCGCTACTCTTCATATAACATATATTTTTGTTTTTGGTTTACTTTATATTTCTTAACTTCATGCAGTATGAATTTGAATGAGCAAATTGCCAAAATCAAATGCATGTGGTTCAATTATTATATCACTACTACAGATCATTAAAGTTCTTAAATTTTCACAACCAGAAAACGCTTTATTCCTTACCTTTCTTACACTCTTCGGGATTATCAACGTCTGTAGACTCTTACAACCTTCAAATGTAGATTCCTCAACTGTTGTTACTTCACATAACATTCCTCCACTACTTACATATATTGGCATGTCACTATCTCCCAATCTTAAATTTGAACAATCCTTAAATGCGGCTTTTCCAATCGTCGTAACATTCTTTCCTAGGTATAGATTTCTTAAACTTTTACAACCAAAAAATGCTCTATCTTTTATCACCGTTACACCGCTTAAAATGCAGTCATTCCGATTTCTCCTAGAATAATGCAGATCGAGCCTCTCGTTACACACACGGATTAGTTCTTTACAATCTTCGAACGTAGACTCCTCAATTGTTGTTATTTCCTTTGAAATTTGTATTTCTCTTAAGTTTTCACATCCCTTAAACACAGATCTTCCAATTGATGTAACACTCGGAATTTCTATATTTCTTAACGTCTTACAATCAGAAAATGCATAATCTCCTATAAATGTTACATCATATGGGATAGACACCTTTCCTAGCAACTTACAACCTTCGAATGTAGATATTTCTATTGTTGTTACTCCATTTGGAATTACTATTTCTTTTAAATTTTCACATTCCATAAACGCAGATCTTCCAATTGCTGTAACACTACTCGGGATTTTTATATCTTCCAATCCTTTACAACCAGAAAATGCTTTATCTCCTATTGCTGTTGCACTATCTGAAAGTTTTACACTTTTTAAGTTACAGCAATCACTGAATATTCCTTGACTAATTTCTGTTACTCCTTCTGGAAGTACAGCACTTAATAAAGCACTATACATAAATGCATTTTTTCCAATTGTTACTACACTATCCGGGATTGCTATATTTTCTAAATTTTCACAGAAAGAAAATGCATTCTCTTCAATGTTTGTCACTCCTGTTGGAATTATTACATTTCCTAAATCTCTGCACCGAGTAAATGTACTTGCTTTAATTGTTGTTACATATTTTGGAATTGTTACAGTTTCTAAAGCAGACCATGCAAAAGCACTACTTCCAATGTTAGTTACGCTATCTGGAATTTCCACTGTTTTTAGATTCTTACAGTGTGCAAAAGCTCCATCATCAATGTTTCTCACTACATATTCTACGCCGCCTTTGCCAACAATTTTTTCTTGAATTCTAAGCTTTTCTAGTGATTTATCATCTGGCTCTTTAACCGTTGCTTCATTATTATCTTCATTTAAAACATACATTATTTTATCAACAATAATTACTCCACTGTCTGCATTGACAATTAACCCTACTTTTGGTAGTACCTCTACAACCATCACCAATGTTAAAAACATCGATAAAAATTTTTTCTTCATCTGTTTTTTTCCTCCATAATTCAATTAATAAAATTTTGATTTGACATGTCTATTCTATATTAATTTTAAATCGTATAAATGTCAATATTTTCCTATTGTTATATAAAGCGAAAATCGCGCAATATCATAAAAATAAAATATGCAAAATGTAAAAAGAGCAACTTTCGCTACTCTTCATACAGCATATATTTTTGTCTTTGGTTTACCTTATAAACTCTCCTCTCATCTGCTCTCCAATGTAGATGACCAAATTGCCAAAATCAAATGCACATGGTTCAATTATTGTTCCACTACTCAAAATCAATATCTTTCTTAAATTTTCACAACCAGAAAACGCTTTATTTCTTACCACTCTTACATTATTCGGGATTGCCAACCTATCCAGACTCTTACAACCTTCGAATGTAGATTCCTCAATTGTTGTTACTCTACCTGGAATTCTTTCCAATTTTAAATTTATACAATCCTTAAATGCGGCTTTTCCAATCGTCGTAACATTCTCCTGTAGGTATATCTCTCCTAAACTTTTACAACCAAAAAATGCTCTATCTTTTATCACCGTTACACCACTTAAATTACAGATATTCTGAGAACTTATACAATTTCTCTCATTTACGGTACACACACTGATTAGTTCTTTACAATCTTCGAATGTAGATGTTTCAATTGTTGTCATTCTATGTGAAATGACTATCTCTCTTAAGTTTTCACATCCCTTAAACACAGATCTTCCAATTGACGTAACACTATTCGGGGTTCCTATATATCTTAGCGCCTTACAATCAGAAAATGCATGATCTTCTATAGCTGCTACACTATCTGGGATAGCCACATTTCCTAACAACTTACAACCTTCGAATGTAGATGTTTCAATTGTTGTTACTCCATTTGGAATTGCTATTCTTTTTAAATTTTCACATTCCATAAACGCAGATCTTCCAATTGCTGTAACACTAATCGGGATTTTTATATCTTCCAATTCTTTACAACCAGAAAATGCTTTGTTTCCTATTGCTGTTGCACTATTTGAAAGTTTTACACTTTTTAAGTTACAGCAATCACTGAATATTCCTTGACTAATTTCTGTTACCCCTTCTGGAAGTACAGCACTTAATAAGGCACTATACATAAATGCATTTTTTCCAATTGTTACTACACTATCCGGGATTGCTATATTTTTTAAATTTGCACAGAAGGAAAATGCATTCTCTTCAATGTTTGTCACTCCTGTTGGAATTATTATATTTTCTAAATCTCTGCACTGAGTAAATGTACCTGCTTTAATTGTTGTTACATATTTGGGAATTGTTATAGTTTCTAAAGCAGACCATGCAAAAGCACTACTTCCAATGTTAGTTACGCTATCTGGAATTTCCACTGTTTTTAGATTCTTACAGTGTGCAAAAGCTCCATCATCAATGTTTCTCACTACATATTCTACGCCGCCTTTGCCAACAATTTTTTCTTGAATTCTAAGCTTTTCTAGTGATTTATCATCTGGCTCTTTAACCGTTGCTTCATTATTATCTTCATTTAAAACATACATTATTTTATCAACAATAATTACTCCACTGTCTGCATTGACAATTAACCCTACTTTTGGTAGTACCTCTACAACCATCACCAATGTTAAAAACATCGATAAAAATTTTTTCTTCATCTGTTTTTTTCCTCCATAATTCAATTAATAAAATTTTGATTTGACATGTCTATTCTATATTAATTTTAAATCGTATAAATGTCAATATTTTCCTATTGTTATATAAAGCGAAAATCACGCAATATCATAAAAATAAAATATGCAAAATGTAAAAAGAGCAGTTTCCACTGCTCTTTAAATAAAAAATATTATTATTGTAAATATTCACTCAGCTAATATAGGTTCTGGTCTAATCACCTTTAATTCAGACTCAAGATTTTCAATTTTTCCTTCTGTATTTTCAAATACTTCTCTTAGTCTTTTATCCTCTTCGCTTCCTTCTTCACAATTTATATAAATTGCCAAATCGCGACTACAACCCATAAACGCCGTAACATCTACAAACTCCAAACGGCTGTCAGAAACAATTTGTATCGCATTCAATTTTTCGCATCCATCAAATGCGCTTGCTCCAATATTTACTACATTTTGGGTGATTTTCAATGAGGTCAAATTCCTGCAGTGATTAAATGTTGATTCATTAATATCCGTTATCCCTTCTGGAATTATTACTGATATCAAACTTAAACAATCGCCAAATGCAGTATTTCCAATTTCTATTATACTATTTGGTAATACTATTGATACTAGGTTCGTACACCATTCAAACGCATAATCCCCTATAATTGTTGTTCCATTTGGAATTGTTATTGAAACCAAATTTTCACAACAACTAAATGCTCCATCTGTAATGTTTATTACGGTTGATGGAATAGCATAGCTTTGTTCAGTTTTTCCCTCTGGACACCTTATTAATTCTGTCATTCCTTTATTAAATAAAACTCCAGAATCAGAAGTATAATTTTCATTTTGTCCGTCTACGATTATTTCTTCCAACAAACAACAATGTGAAAATGCCTCTTTTCCGATGCTTGTTACACTTGCAGGAATTTCTATTGACCTTAAATCCACACAATTAACAAATGCATAATTTCCAATACTTGTTACACCATTTGAAAGTTCTACAGAAGTTAAATCCGTACACCACACAAATGCATAATCACCTATATTGGTTACTGTTTCTGGAATTATTATTGAAGTTAAATCGTTACGATAAGCAAAGGCAGAATTGCCTATTGCCGTTACTGTATATATTTCATTTAAAAAATCAAATGTTTTTGGAATAATAACGACTTCATCTAGCCATTTTACATATCCAGCAACAGTTGCAACTTTTCTACCATAATTATCGGTACTTAAATCATATTTTACTCCATCAATAACAGCTTCAAACGCATTAACTTTTAAATCGATTTTTGGCAATATTGTTACTACCATAACTGCTGATAAAACCAAAGATAAAATTTTGTGTTTCATTATTGAACTACCTCCATTAATAATATTTTATGTTTTAACCAATTCCTTTTTTGAAAATATACAAGATTAAACTACATTTAAATTTAATATTAATTAATCATATATAACAATATGTATGTAAATTTAATACTTATATTTTCCTCTTAAATAAATTATACTAAAAAAACAATAAAATGCAAGTATTTTAATTAATATTTGTATGATTCGCCAATAATGCATTGCGAAAATCAGAAAATATAACCACAACCGCTCTTATATTAAGTACATTATTTATAGCAATTTTCAAATTGAAAAATTATATTATAGTTTTAGTTGTATCTGCTTTCGATTAATAACTATAGCACTGTAATTATCTACCTGTTACAAATTCCCAAAAATTATAATTTTAAAGGTTTTTTATCCTGCTTAAATATAAAAAAATTGCATTTTATGCTATTTTTAGATATAATTTATTAAAATGCGTTCTAATTTTAAAAAATACAGGAGTGATAAACTGATGAAAGTAAAATCCATATTTATTACATTCTTTATTAATGTAATAATATTATTATCCGCTACCCATGTGTTTGCCGATGGTAACGTAATTGGGGGCACTCTTAATATTGATTTTAAGTTTGCAAGTGGTGTTTTAGATATACAAAAAGCCGGAGAGTATAAAATTTTTGAGTTTGGAGATCCAATAAAAAATATAAGCAAAATTATAATTTCTATAAACGCGGACGAAGTCGATATTACTTTAAATGAAAAATATTTAAATACAGTTACAGTTTTAAGCAAATATGCAAATACAAATATAGTAATTAAGAAAGTTTCTTCTGATAACAAACATGATGCAATTTTAAAATTAAAGGTTATTGATAAAAAAATACCAAAGTCAAGCGAATCTGCAGACTTGAAAAATGATCAGCATCAAGAAACAACAAAAATTACACCATTAGAAAATACTCAACCTTCAACAACTTCCTCATGTTTAGAAAGTAAACCATTTCAAAAAGTAGACAGTGATAAATATAAAATCTCTCCCATCAATCGAGCTCACCTCACTCCTAGAACAAATCAAGCTATACTTAATTTTGCCCCAACACAAAAACGTGTTTGTCCTGCAGAAAGTAAAGTTGTAGGTTATGAATTTAAAAATATATCACAGTATCATTTTACAGCCGCTTCAAAATCAAAAATTGAGGCTGGAGCTCCTAGATCAGTATTAAAAAACAATCAAACTACAATGCCTCTACAACAATCTGGACCAATATATACAAATCCAGGAAATAAACGACATTCGTTAAGACCATATCCTCCTAGAACACAATCTAAACTAAAAACCGATGCTCCTAAGGCTTATTTTAAAAGTTTAACTCCTCCTGTTTATTATTTGACAGTAGTTGAAAGAGTTCCTCTAAGAAAACAAAAAATATCTCCTCAATTATCGCGTTCAGGTCCTTATTCTTCTGTCTTACCGTCTTCTCAACCGCCTCAAATTGTAATGTCAAATTCTAGAAAATATCAAAGAAGAAAAACCCCTTTGCAACAACAAAAAGATGAGCTATTGAAAGCTTCTATTATTTTGGCCAATTTAAAAAGATAAAACATTTAACATAAAAACTCGCCAATTGATTTTAATTGGCAATTTTTTTCTTGATTTAGGAGGATTATATCATTATGACAAAAAAAACTTTTTCTATTCTGATCTGTTTTTGCACTATAACTCTGAATATTTCACTATTAACCTTTGCCGAAACAGATGGCCTTATTATACTAGGAGGGCGAAAAGAAATCGATTTTAAATATTTCAACGATAATTTAACAATTATGAAAAGTGGAATATATTCAATCTCTAATATAAATAATAAAGATACTCTAAAAAATGGTGTTACAGTAGACGCAAAAGATGGCGAAGTAAAAATAATACTTGATGGTGTAAATATTGATACATCTAGTAAAGACTCTATTCCTGCAATTAATATAACATGTGAATGCAAAACTACATTAATTGTCGCCAACAAACGTGTTAATAAAATAAAAAGTGGATTAAATTCTGCAGGAATACAAAAAAGTAACTCAAATGAAAATACTTTAATAATAGGTTGCGAACATAAAGACGAACCTGGTCATAAATGTGATAGTAATTGCGGAATACTTGAGATTGTCGGTGGATGTAATGGAGCCGGTATAGGCGGTGGTAAATCTAAAAATGGAGAAAACATAAAAATAGAAGGAGGAAATATAAATTCATACGGCGGAATTTATGCATCTGGAGTAGGTGGCGGATCTAATGGTAACGGTAATAATATTTGTATAACCAATGGAAATGTTAAAACTTGCGGTGGTATGCATGCATCAGGCATAGGCGGAGGGACTGCTGGTTCTGGAAACAATATAAATATATCAGGTGGAAATATTACATCAAATGGAGGTATATTTGCAGCTGGTATCGGCGGCGGTAATGGCGGAGACGGACAATCAGTTATAATATTGAACGGCCATATTATTACAAATGGTGGTAAATTTGCAGCTGGTATTGGCGGTGGATGTAAAGATAAACTTGGAAATGGCGGTAACGGAAATAATCTTTTAATTATTAACGGAAACATCACAGCAACGGGCGGAGATAGTGCCGCAGGAATTGGTGGAGGAGAACATGGTGATGGAATAGATATTGAAATAAAAGGTGGTCATATAAGTTCAACAGGAGGTACATACGGAGGTGCTGCTATAGGCGGAGGATTCGCAGGTAAAGGTTACTATATCAGGATAGGAGACGGAGCCTCCCTTTTAAGTGTAAAAGGCGGATTGTATGCACAAACTATAGGCAACGGAAATACCATTATAAAAAAACCTTTATCCGGGATAGTTCCTGTTGAAGCATGCGATAAGTCAGAAAAGAAAACTTCAAATGCTACAGTCAAAAAAATGGTCACCGAAATCGCTGCTAGAGAAAACGATCCTAAATTTAAAGCCTTAAAAAGAAACTTATCAAATATGGCTTCAACTATTCCACCGAAAAAAATGAGAATTGCAGACAGACAGGCAGCTATAAATGCCAGCTTAAAAATAGGTCAAGATAAATCATTCAAATTACCTTCAAGCGAACTTATGATGAAAAGATATACAAAATTAATCTTTCAACTATTACCCAAAAATGGGATGATACCAAGAGGACTATTAAAAAGTTGATTAAATTTATAGTTTTTTAATAAACTTGCAAATTTTCTAATCAAATATGTAACATATTTTTAAAAGGATTATAGTAAAAACTTTAATTTGAGTTTAAACATAAAAACACAGAAACCAATTTTTAAAATTGGTCTCTGTGCTGATGTGTTAAAATAGCTTGACTTGGCTATTATTATCTAGTATATTATATAAGATAACTAATATTTGTATTAACAAGTCAATAAAAATAAATTAAGTATGGAGAGTTGTCCGAGTGGTCGAAGGTGCAGCACTCGAAATGCTGTAAGCCGAAAGGCTTCTAGGGTTCGAATCCCTAACTCTCCGCCAAATTTTTTAGCAGTTCCTATTATTTTGATCTCATTTTGACAATGTTAATCACTTGTCACCATATAAATGTGCGTTAATTAATACAGTAGCCTCATCAACCAAAGAATCAACTTCTTGCAGCTCTTGAATTAACTCGCTAATTCTAACTTCATGTTTTCTATCCATTATATCTATGAAAAAATTTATTTTATCCCATAAACGATCAGCCAGTCTTATAGCTTCCGGAGTATTTATTGCTCTTTGCATCCAAGAACTTCTAATACTTACAAGGCAATTATTAATATTTCCTAGAGGAACTGCTCTTATAGAATCAGATTTACTAAAATAATGCCTCCACCGTGAAAGGTCGTAATCAAACACTCGGCGAATTTGACGTTTTGCTTCATAATCAGCACGAGAATCTCCTAAATCTTCTCCGCAGCCGCTGTTTCCTTCAATATGTACAATTTTATTTTTAAAGTATTTATAATCATATATCTTGTATCCCATATATGCTAATCCAGCAACAACTGCTATTCTACCTATAGTAGTATACGGTTTTGTCCAGAGTAAATGTGAGTCTCCTATGGTTTCTTCTGGTTGAATTGCTGAGACTTTTGTGCAAAAAGGGGCAAGAACAGTAAATGTTAAAATTAATGCCAATATCCTATTTTTCATTACTGTATATCCTCCAACCTATTAATTTCTCTAACTATATATTCTCTTAAAAGTGCGTTGTTGCTTTCATCTGCAAATTTACGAATCTCTTCAATTAAAACGCCTTCAAAATCTTCTCTGGCATCAAAATTGCCTCGGTTTAATCTTATATACAACTTAACCATGTTAATAAAATCTGTCAGATAATTTTGATTCGCAACTAGCTCACTACGTTTCTTTTTTAATGTTTCTATTTGATCTCTGATTTCTTTACTTCGGGAAAAACTTTTTAAACCTTTAACTGCGTTGCTCATACTTTCAGAGCTTAATCCTAATTCCTTTAGTGTTTGTCCAAGAGATGTCGTATCCTTTTCATCTTTTGGACATTCTTCTGCTTTTACAAACGCCTCAACTTGTTGCGGGGTAAAACTTATTTTAGAATCAACCCTAGAACTAGGTGCAACTTCCTGCCCTGAAGTTTTTAATGTGCCACACGAAACCACATCTATAGCTAGCTTAGCACTATTCTCTATTAATTTCATGCCTGCCTTCATTACAAAAACCCTAGCCTCTTCTTCTAATGTTTCGGCTTCTTTATTCAAATCGCCAATTTGCTTGTCAATCTGGTCTATTAGGTCTTGGCACGAATTTGGATCTAATGATTCCGCTAAATCTCTAAGTTCTGTTGCTGTAATAGAATCCATTGAATATTTTTTTGTTATATTGGTGGCTCTATTATCTAAAACCGTATTAAGACTTTTTGTGAATTTTCTTGTTTCTTCTCTATCTAAAAATATCATTGTAGTTAATTCTGTTCTGACTATTATTTTACAACGATCTATCCTGATTCCTAAAATAGGAGATCCATTTCGCTCGTATATAAAACGATACTTCAACATTAAATTATTAACTTTTCTACGAAAACTATCCATTACTTCAAGTGTTTTTAAATCTTTGTTTTGTAAATCTCGTTCCAGCATAGACAAGTAATAACTTGCTCTATTTAGAGCAAAACAAAAATCAATGGTATTTTCTGACGAAGCCCGTGGGCATATCTTGCGTTCTAATTCGTCCATACATTTACCTAATTCTATAGTCACATCTCGATCACTCATATCCGATTTCACTATACTGCTAAATCTTTCTTCAACTTCCTCATATGCTAGTCTAGGAGTCTCTCTTAACGAAATAAATTGATTTAACTCTCTATCGACGACTACCGCTCTAAGCTTTTGTGGGATCAATTCGGTACCCCATATATCTTCAACATTATTTAAATTGGCACAGATAGTAGCTCGTATACGTGCACTACTTACAACTTCTTTGTCTGTTAAAGATATAATTTTTCTTACAGAATTTACAGGTAAAAATATCCACGATTGCGGGCCCACCAAATTTAAAATTGTCCTCCCCACCTGAATCGGCAAACGTTGACTGGCCTCTGATTTACTAGAAGATGCCTTTTCTATTAACGCACTTCTATCATAACTTAATACATATGGAGAATCTTTTATATCCTGTTGTAATCTTTCAAAAACAGCTTTTCTAAGTTGTGAAATTCCAGTATTATAAAAAACTAGATATTCTTTTCCGTCTACACCCAAAAAGTGAACATCGGGATGTACTCTTTGTTCAACTTCTCTGCCATCAGGTGTTTTTATTTTTACTCCAAAACCAATTTCTTGGAGATTGGATAAATCGGGAGGATAATTCTCAAGTATTCTATTTTTTCTCTGTGATTCAGTTTCCGGCTTAGAGGCGGCAGGTTTTTCCGTATGACTTTGTGACAAACTTGAATCTGATTGTGAATCTGGTGTACTCCTTAAGTCCAAAACATTTTTATGCTCTGAAGATTGTGTTCTAAGGGTACTCTCGCCACCAGGAGTTTCTGTGCTAGTTAAAGGGGTATCGGAGTCCACTTCGTCATCAGAGACCATGGCTGCAGCAGATAAAAACGAACTAACGCTTAAGACAAATACAAGAAAAATAGCTATACATGACTTAAATTTTTTCATAAATTCTCTCCTTATATCTATACTTTATTTTAGAAATACCATTTCCATATTATGTTATTATATCAACTATTAAGGAAATTTCAACCTTTTTTTACATTTAATTACAAATTTTACATAGCCAACAAAATAATATTTTAAATATGTTTTTTCTTGTGATGTATTTACAACTAATTATTCATTTTGGGCTAAGAATAGAAAGTGCATACTTAATTAGACGAATTACCTCCCTAAAAATTAAATCAAAAAATCTAAATACTGGAATCTGTTTTAAAACTTGAAAAAAAAACCTATTTGGTGTATACTAAGCTGGGAAA
>CAKSGI010000030.1 GCA_934454005.1 uncultured Eubacteriales bacterium
ATCAGAGCCATAACATTTATATCCGTTATACTTTGCTGGATTATGGCTTGCCGTAATCATAATTCCAGCCATACATTTGAGACTTCTAACAACAAACGATAAGACTGGAGTAGGTTGAAGTTCTTTAGTTATATAAACTTTAATCCCGTTCGCTGCTAAAACACTTGCAGATTCCTTTGCAAACGTTTTTGATTTTATCCTTGAATCATATGCTATTGCTACACTTGGATTTTTATAAATTTCATTTAAATAATTAGCAAGCCCCTGAGTTGTTTTTCTAACAGTGTATATATTCATTCGATTTGTGCCTACCCCTATAATTCCTCTTAATCCTGCTGTTCCAAATTCCAACTCTTTATAAAATCTTTCATAGATTTCTTTATCGTTATCTTTGATATCCTTAAGTTCACAAATCAAATCATTATCTTCTTTTACATTTCTTACCCATAAATCGTATAAATCATTCACCATTAATTATATCATCCTCTCAAAATATTTTACTGAAAGTAGTTTATCATAAATACTATATATTTTCAACATATTTACATTTATATACATAATTATTTACTCATTTAATCTATATTATTATATATTAAAATAATTAATCTTTTATAATTCGTTAAAAAATCATATTTGCAATTTTAAATATTTTACATACAAAAATAGTGGCCATCTTAATTTCAGCCACTATTTCAATTAGTTTATAATTTAATTTTTATTATTTTACTTCTCTAAATACATATTGTACTCCTTTAGAGTCGCCAAAGTCTTTTTCGTCTGGCAATTCAGCAATTATTTTATCGTTTACTTCTATCCACTTTCCTGTTTTTAAATCCTTAATATAAACATAATAATGAGCTTCACTATGCATCAATACTTGACAAACTTCAAATCTTCTCTTACTTCCATCTTTATCAACTATTTCAAAACTTGCATCTTTTTGAAATCCAGGTTTTTCTTCTGGCATATAAATATTAATATAAGTAGGAAGCTTTTTATATCTAGAAATTTTCCCTTTAAAACTTTCGTCAAAGGAAACCGCCACAAATCGACTTTTGTTAGTCATATTATCATAATCAAAATCAAAGTCAAACATTTCTCTTATTTTTACTGCTGTTTCCTCATCTCCATTGTGCATACATTCCTCAACCCACTTATCCCACAATAAAGTTTCAGCCCATTTGACACTAAGGTCAGTATCTCCTTCTATAGAATAAAACATGTCATTTTTAAGCGCGTTTATTTGTTCATCACTAAAAACTAGTCTACTTACTTTTCCTTCTGTATTTAACAAATTAAGTTGTTCTTGAAGACTTGTAAAAAATGGATAACTTTTAGAATCTGTTTTCGGATGATGTAAAACTAAATCTCTAAATTCTGGTATGCCACTTAACATATTTACAGCAGAAATAACAATACAATCTCTATTGCGATTATTCACTCCAATGTATTTTTCATCCGATTTAACAATATTTGGTTCCTTTATTTCTCTCCTAAAACTAAATACTGCTTCTTCTACTCCACCTGGAACTTCCACATATACTTCGTTAAAACTTCCCAAGTCCATATAATTTGCAGTTCTATCACCTTTAATCAAAGTCACACCTTCGCATATATCATCCGATAATAACCTATATACTTCCCCGCCTTTCACTTTTATAGAGCATCCATAAAAACCTCCATCTATAACCCACTCAGCTTTTTTATTATAATGTCCGCCTGGCGTTATATTTTTAGGATCTACTGCAACTTTCACAAAATTGTCATTTAATTTAAAAATCTCTGGTAGCTTAAATTTTCTTTCAAATACAAACTCTGCTCTATTTACTTCTTCTGGTACTATTACTGTGCATTCACCACTTAATTTATTTAACTCCTTATAACCTTTTCCTTCAGATCCATTAAACCATCTTACACCTAAAATTGAGTCGTCTGAGTTTATAATGTATGCTTCACCAGATATTACTTCTAAAGAATATGAATAAAAATTCTCATCTTCAACCCATTTTTCTGAGTTCCAATATCCCCCTGGAATTATTCTTCCTTCCCCAGCCGCAAAAACATTAGACGCAGAAGTACCGATTATTAATAATACTAATAATAAAACTAAAACTCTCTTCATAATCTCTTTCTCCTTACTTTGTTAATTAATTTACCCAACAATCACATTATATCATTTAAGTTTACTATTGTAAAGCAAAAATTATATTTTCTACATATATTACACTTTTTAAAACATTGATTCATTTCTTTTGTTGCGTTTTCACTATAATAAATAATTTTAAATTTAATCATATTATTACCTCTTAAACGTACATAAAATAAAAATGCAGCTAACAATGTAAATTTGTTAACTGCTAAATTATAAACTGATATTAAAAACTAATCAAACTGGATGTATTTTATTTTTCATATCCACATTATTATTTATAGAATATTTTTTATTTCTTCTTTTTTTAAAAAAGTCAATCGCTATCTTTGGAAACTGTGCATAGGTTAAAACATCTTCTTCTTGCTCAATCCATTCAGAAATATCAGCACGTAATTTAGGAAGCTCCGGCTTTAAAAGATCTGCAGGCCTACAGTCTATAATATCCATATCTCCGATAATTTTTTTTCTAAATTTATCATTTATAGGCATAGGAGTAGTGCCATATTTTCCAGCAACTAAATCTTTAAATTCATTCGTGCACATACTATATCTTTCTCCGCTTATAACATTAAATACTGCCTGAGTACCAACAATTTGCGAAGTAGGAGTAACTAATGGTGGAGAACCAGCATCCTTCCTTACTCTAGGAACTTCATTTAAAACATCCTGTAATCTATCCTCTTTACCTGCTTGTTTTAACTGCGACAACAAATTAGAAAGCATTCCTCCTGGAACTTGGTATATAAGGGCATTTGCATCTGTTGCTAACATCTTAGGATCTAACAGAGCATTATCAATATACTTTTTCCTTAACTTCATAAAATAATCTCTTACTTCATTTAATAGCACTAGATCTAAACCTGTATCATATTCTGTTCCCTTCAATGCCGCTACCATAGACTCCGTTGGTGCATGCGATGTTCCCAATGCTAATGGTGACATAGCTGTATCTATCATGTCTGCACCAGATTCTATTCCTTTTAGCAAACACATCGATGCTAACCCCGAAGTATAATGCGTATGAAGCTGTAATGGTAAGCTTACATTTGCTTTTAAATCTTTTACCAATGATTCTGTTTTATAAGGTGTAATCAATGCTGCCATATCCTTTATACAAATAGAATCTGCCCCTGCATCCATTATCCGTTTTGCATAATTTACATAGTATTCATTAGTAAACACCGGGCCTGTAGTATAAGATACTGCAACTTGAACATGAGCACCTTCTTTTTTAGCAGACCTAATAGCAACCTCAAGATTTTTTATATCATTAAGTGCATCAAATATTCTAATGATGTCTATTCCATTAGCTACAGATTTTTGAACAAAGTATTCTAAAACATCATCTGCATAATGCCTATATCCAAGCATATTTTGTCCTCTAAAAAGCATTTGTAATTTCGTATTTGGACATTTCTTTCTAATTATCCTTAATCTTTCCCAAGGATCCTCATTCAAAAAACGAATACAAGAGTCAAATGTTGCCCCTCCCCAACATTCTAAAGAATAAAATCCAACTTTATCTAATTTTTCCAATATAGGCAACATATCATCAATTGGCATTCTTGTTGCTATCAAAGACTGCTGTGCATCTCTTAAAACTGTTTCTGTTATTAATATTTTTTTATTCTTCATATATTGCATGCTACTTTATTGCAATCAATAAAGTATATCTGCATGGTTACACCTACCTTTCTTCTATTAAAAATAAATATTATTTTATATCAACAAGAGGTGAACCTGATTCTACATTTTCACCTTTTTTAACATGCACATTCGCTACTATTCCGTCTTTAGGAGAAACTATTTCATTTTCCATTTTCATTGCCTCTAAAATAAGAAGCACTTGTCCCTTATTAACTTTATCACCGTTCTTTACTTCAACAGAAAGAATAGTCCCAGGCATAGGCGATTTAACACTATCCTCATTAGAACCAGTAGAAATATCAGACTTTGATGGTTTTGCATCTGACTGATATAGACTTGTCTCATCGCTATTACTAATATTATTACTTTCAGAGTTCTCTATTTCTTCGACCTTTACGTCATACTCTATGCCATTAACAGTAACTTTTAAACTTTTCATACTAAAATTCCTCCTAAATATATATTAATAAAAAATTTATTATTTATATCCTATAATTGCATATTTGAATGCTTTTTAGGCAGGGTAGATACTCTCTTTCCCGATAGCATATCTAAATAAGAAACTATTTTATTTTTTGTATCGCATATTTCTATTATCTCATCTACAAATCCACCATTGGCTGCTAAAACGGCTGACGCATCAACCTTTTTATATTTGTCAATAATTAGTTGCCTATCTTTTATTGGATCACTTGATGATTTTAAATCATCTTGATACATAATAATAGCACCAGTTTCTGGCGGTAACATTGATACAATTGTATTGGGCCATGCTAAAACAATATCAGAGTTTACACCATTTCCTGCCAGTGAAATATACAATGGTCCATAAACTTCTCCAGTTATAATTGTTATTTTTATTGTTGTAGCTTCTGAATAAGAACTAGAAAACTTGCAAGCTTCTCTTAAAGAAGAAAATCCTTTTGCACTAATAAATGTTAAAATCGGGATTGAAAATGCATCACAAAATCTAATAAATCTTGACACTTTAGAACAAGAATCCACATCTATTATCCCATTGTTGCAATTAAAATTCGACAATATAGCTCCTACAGTTTTACCTTCTAGTTTTGCTAAACCTATAGTAAACGCTTGTCCGAATCTACTCTGAAATTCAATAAAACTGTCATTATCAAAAATTTTCATTATATCACAATTTTCTTTAATTGATACATCAAAATTACTAACTGATTTTTCTAAAATAGCAGGTACCTCTAAATTATTAGAAGGTAATACTTTTACTATTTCTCGAGTTTTCAAAATAGCTTCTCTTTCATCATTGCAAACTATATGACTTATCCCATGAGTTTCTACATATTCTCTAGATGATTTCTCGCCGCTAATATCTATTCCTATTTGAGCATTTTTAATCATAAGCAAAATATCAGCATTGGAGGCAATAATAGAACTAGTTCCATAACAAGTCCCTAATACTATTGATATCTGTGGAACAACACCAGAAATATCATTAGAAATTTTTAGCCATTCACTATAAAGGGAAAGCAATTCATTTCCTTCATTCAACCTTGCACCAACAGAGTCATAAAGCCCTACAATAGGAACTCCTGTTTTTGCTGCCAAATTATAAACCTTCAATATTTTAGAAATTTGAGATTTCGATACAGATGCACCATCTGAATCAATATTTTGTGAAAATGCGTAAACTGGGCAACCGTTAACATATCCAAAGCCAGATACTACTTCAGAGTATATATTCCCTGACTTAACAAAAGAATCCAGTTCAGTAAAGTTCTCATCATCAAATAACATTGCTAATCTTTTATATCCTACAGATTTTTGTTTTTCAGATTTAATTTCTTTGAGCTTGTTCTTCATACAAATATATCCTCCATTCTAATGCTTAAAATAAAAATACAACTTAAGGTTAATTGTATCACATTGGCAAAGAAACAACAATATTATTGGTTTTTAATACTATTACAATTTTTACATTTATTTATAATTTTAGATAAATCCAATTGAACTAAATCTTTACACTTTTCAAAACCAAAAGAAATTAAAATTTCAAATAAATTCTCATTCTTTGAGCACAAAATAAAAATATCTCTATTCAGAGCAAAGGAGGCTGTCGATCTTACAATAAAATCTAACAGTTCTTTATTTTCAGCTTTAAATTTTAAATCTTTAATATTAATAAAAACTATATCTAAAATATAAATTTTGTACTTATCAACATCAATAACAATATATCCAAGTTCTATGTCGTTCTCTTTCATTATCAATACTGACTGCTCCATACCACCAAAGCTATAATTCTTCAATATTTCTCTTTTATAAACCTCATTATCTAGTGGAAATATTGTAAGCATTTTTAAACACCTCTTATTTTATGCCTAATTTATTTTTTTCATTTTCATTAAGCTCCCGATATTTTCCCGTTTGTAACATTCCCAACTTTACCGGACCAATAGCTATTCTTTTAAGCCTTGCAATCTCTACTCCTAATTCTTCACACATTTTTCTTATTTGCCTATTTCTGCCCTCATACAAAACTATCTCTATTACAACTCTATTAGGTTCTCTAGTAACTACAAAAACTTCAGCTGGTGCTGTTTTCCTTCCGTCTATTTCCATCCCAACTCTAATTTTATCAAGTTGTTCCTCTGTAATATCTGGTCTTACAGTAACCCTATACTTTTTTTGTATATGCCTTGATGGGTGCATCATTTTATTTGCGAATTCACCATCATTAGTCATAAATAAAAGGCCCTCTGAATCTTTATCCAGCCTGCCAACAGGATATATCCTTGCGTTAATATCTGCTACAAGTTCCTTAACACACTTCCTCCCTAATTCATCATTCATCGTGCAAACATATCCTCTTGGTTTATTAAGCATAACATAATAATTTTTATTACTTGCAACTACCCGCTTTCCTCTAACTGTTACCTTATCTTTTGAAGGATTTATTTTTTCTCCTATCTCAGCATTAATTCCATTAACTTTAACTAACCCATTTAAAATAAGTTCTTCTGATTTTCTCCTAGAAGCAATCCCACAATCAGATAAATACTTTTGTAATCTAATTAATTTTTTATTATTCATCATAAAATAATGCATGCATTACATATCAACAAATAAACAATGCCTGCTTATACCTCCTCTTTATCTTGGTTATTTATCTAGAAACCAAAGAATTCTTTTTATAAAACTTTTTTTCTTTTTTATTAACACTTCATCTTTAGTAGATACTAAATTATTAACAGCTACAATCTTACCATCTATCTTATACACTACCCTACCTATTATTTGGCCCTGAGTTATCGGCGCATATATAAAGCTAGGTAATTCTACACTTCTTTCAATTTTGTTTTCATCATCATTAAGTACATTAACAGATGTCTTTGAGCCAGTAACAAGAATTTGTTCATCTGGAGCACCAACTATATCAATATAATATTTTGATGATTCATCATTTAATTCTATATTTTTAACTTTTGAGAATCCATATTCGTACATTTTTTGATGATCATCCCAATCATTTGGGGCTTTTAAAGTTACAGCTACAAGCTTTACACCATTTCTCTGTGCGCAAGAAACTAAACATCTACCAGCCTTTTTAGTAAATCCTGTTTTTATTCCAATACAATCATCGTACAATTTTAAAAGTTTATTGTGATTTTTATATGTTCTTGTTTCATTTGGATTAGAAAATTTAACTTTAGAAGATTTTTGCGATACTATATCCGAAAACTTATTGTTCTCCATCGCATAAGAACCTAATATTGCCATATCGTAAGCTGTAGAATAATGGTCATCATCATCAAGACCAGACGGTGTAACAAAATGTGTATTAAGCATTCCAATTTGGTTTGCTCTTTCATTCATTAATTTCGAAAACTCATCTTTAGACCCCGCAACTGCAAATGCTAAAGTATTTGCAGCATCATTTCCAGAACACATCATCATTCCCTTAACAATATTATCAATAGAAATAACATATCCAGGCATAAGCCCCATAGATGAACCTTCTGTCCTTATCATCTCATCCGTTATAGTTACATCTTTATTATCAGAATCTGCATATTCAAGAGAAAGCAATGCTGTCATTATTTTAGTTGTGCTTGCCATCGGTCGTTTTTCATGTTCATTTTTCGCATAAAGCACTTCACCTGTATCCGAACAAATAAGTATGGCAGAGTCAGCTGACACAGATAAACAATCATCCTGCGCAAAAACATCAATATCTAATACAAATAACACCAAAACCATTAACATAGATAACACTTTTTTCATAATGCACCGCCAATTAAAATCATTTATGACGGTTTAAATTTACAAATCAACCGTCTGCCCTATATGATATCTATTTAAAAAATATCAAATATATGCAAATGGCTGATAATTTAAATTTTATTTAGTTTTCTCTATATTAATATCTATTTTTTCTTTTGTTTCTGTCTTTGACTCATTAGATTTTTTATTTTTATCTTTTTTAAATAAAGATGAAATTTTATCAATAAGTTCTGGTGCCATACCAATAATTCTATCTGCAGGGTTATCAAATGATTGTATTTGCAATAATTTTGCATCACCATCTTTTATAACAATAAAAGCTAACGGAGAAACTGTTACACCAGCTCCGGCTCCTCCTCCAAAGGAGGTTCTCAATTCAGTTTTTTTACTCGGAATATCCGCACCACCAGAAGCAAATCCATAAGATATTTTTGAAACAGGTATTAAAATAGTTCCATCATCTGCAGTAATAGGGTCACCCATTACTGTATTTGCATCCACCATTTCTCTAATTTTTTCTATTGTAGTTCCCATCAGATTTTCAATTGATCCATTACTCATAAAACATCAACTCCTTAACTTAATCTTTACTTTTTCTCTAAATTTAATTTTATATAACTAAAAAATGCATAAACCGCTGTTCCTAAAACAAAAACTGGTCTAATATGAAATTTTGTTATAAAGTTTACCTTATCTTCATTATTGCTAAAGTTTGGAACAATTTTTAAGGTTTTACTTTTACATTTACTAGTATTAGTAATTATGTTCATTGCCGGAAAAATCACAGAACAAGCATAGCCATATTTCATAGCTGTATCTGCAGCATCATTAGAGGAAATCACTAAATTTAGGTATATCCTATCTATAATAATATGAGAAAATAGTTTTTTAAATATGCCCAAAAATAATTTAGATATTTCTTTTATCATCTCTATAAATTCACTTATACCATTAACCTTAATTTTATCTCTTATAGAATTTGCTACTGATTTCTCCTCTTTTGGCAATTTTTTCTCTATTTTTCTTTCCTTTTTTTTTAATAAATTTAATTTTAAAAATAAATACCTTAAAGTTATTTTAACCTCTTCTTCAAGTTCAATATTAACATATATAGGAATGCTAATAAAAAGCACAAACAAAGTAATTATTATAAAAACTATTTTTAATGCCAGCATTTATGTCTCCTAAAAATAAAAATTATGTAACATTTTGTTTTTCTTTACTATCAATATCCCTATTTGGAATTGGTGGCAGTTCTTCAATACTAGATATACCAAAACATCTTAAAAAATTAGTGGTTGTCCCATAAAGTAATGGTCTACCTGGCAGCTCAAGTCTACCCTTCTCAAAAATAAGATTCTTATTTATTAAGTTAGATACTATTCCTGAACAGTCAACTCCTCTAATTTGTTCTACAAAAGCTTTAGTAACTGGTTGATTATATGCAATTATGGCTAAAACTTCCATAGAAGCTTGTGACAACGGTATATTTTTTCTAATATCCATTATTGCCCTAATATATTCACCATATTCTGGTTTTGAACACATTTGATATTTATCATCCAATTTTGTAATATATATTCCACTACTGCTAGAGCCAAATTTATCAATTAATGTCTCAATTAAATTTTTAATAGTATTTTTATCTGTATCTAAAACTTGAACTAACCTATCTAAACTAACCGGTTCTCCATTAGCAAACAAGATAGCTTCTATTGCCGCCATGGTTTCACTTAATCTCATTTTTTTTAGCACCGCCATTTAAAAGCTTGATTTTAATATTATTATTACATCCATAAACACATAATCTTTTTCCCTTTACAAGTTCTAAAACTGCCAAAAATGTAGCAACCATTTCTGATTTATTTTTTGAAGAAACAAATAAATCACTATAATTTAATTCCTTTAATTTATAAATTTTTCTTAAAATATGTATAGCTCTAGAAGAAACCGAAACTATTTTTTTTGAAATTATTCCAGAAAAAGCTTCTCTTTTAATAGGAATTTTTTTCCCATCTTTCCCCACTGCTGATAAATAAGATTCAAAGATTTCTTTAGTTTCGTGATACCTTTTATAGCTCATATCAAACTCAATTTCTGCTGGTCTTCTAGAAAATGAATCAAAGTTAGCATTTTCAAATAAAATTTTTACTATTCTCTTGCACTCTTGATATTCTATAAGCTCACCTGTAAGTTCTTTTTTTAAGCTTTCAGACTCTTCATGTTTAGGAAGCAACGAAACCGTTTTTATATAAACAAGTCTCGCTGCCATTTCTAAAAATTCACTTTCAACGTCCATATTATTCTCTTTCATCTTATCAATATGTTCAATATATTGACTAAGTAATACAGAAATTTCTATATCATATATATTAAGTTTATTTTTAGAAATTAAGTGCAAAAGTAAATCTAAAGGTCCCTCAAAATCCGATAATTTATACGAAATTTTTTCCATATTTAAATACCTGTAAAAGAATTTAAGATCGGTAAAAATGGAAATCTTGATAAAAGTATAACCCACTTAAATACTACATTTTGAACATACTCTAATGGACGATTAAAAAATCCCAAAAGCAAAAGCGCAAACATAACAATATTAATAACATTTTGATATTGATAATATTTATAAAGTGCTCCATCTGATAAAAACGCCCCAACCATTCTAGACCCGTCTAATGGCGGGATTGGTAACAAATTAAAAACCGCCAAACCTATATTAATAAAAATATAGTTTATAAAGAAATTATATAATAAATTTAATGCAAATTCAGACATAGATCTATAAAAAATAGCTATAATAGCATAGTATAAAAAACCACCAACTAATGCCGCTAAAAAATTAGATATTGGTCCCGCCGCCGCAGTTAAAGCCATTCCAGCTTTAGGATTCTTAAAGTTTCTTGGGTCTATCGGAACAGGTTTTGCCCAGCCAAAACCAAACAATAATATAGCAATAGTCCCTAATGGATCAATATGTGCCAAAGGATTTAACGTTAGCCTCCCGCTATATTCAGCCGTTTTATCTCCCAGCTTATTTGCAATAAATCCATGTGCAAACTCATGTAGTGGAAGAATAAAAAAAACTATAAAAGTAACTGATAATATTCTCATAATAACATATTCAAAAGTAATATTGCTGTTTAAAAACCAAAGCATTAGCTCACTCTCCAATCAAATTTAATTATACTTATAAATTCAAAAAAATACAAGTATAATATATAATATAGATTCTGCAAAGAAAATTTAAAACATTATAAATACATTTTATTCAAAAATAACAAAAGCTTATATTGACAATATTTTTTTAATATTAGATAATTTAGATATCAAAAATTATTATAATATAATCTAAAGGAGGAATTATATTGGGTTATACTATATCACAAAAAATTATTAAAAATCACCTTGTTAGCGGTAAAATGATCCCTGGCAATGAAATTGGTATTAAAATTGACCAAACATTAACTCAAGATGCAACAGGTACAATGGCATATTTAGAATTTGAATCCATAGGTATACCTAGGGTAAAAACAGAACTTAGTGTTGCTTATGTCGATCATAATACACTACAAACAGGATTCGAAAACGCTGACGATCATAAATTTATACAATCAATAGCTAAAAAATATGGCATAAAATATTCAAAACCAGGAAATGGTATATGCCATCAAGTACATTTAGAACGTTTTGGAATCCCTGGAAAAACTTTAATAGGATCAGATAGTCATACTCCAACTGGCGGAGGAATTGGTATGCTTGCTATTGGCGCTGGAGGATTAGATGTTGCTGTTGCGATGGGTGGAGGAGCATATTATATAACAATGCCCAAAGTGGTTAAAATAAATCTTACCGGTAAATTATCTGACTGGGTATCCGCCAAAGACATAATTCTAGAAGTTTTGCGTATTATGACCGTTAAGGGTGGAATCGGAAAAATCATTGAATACTCAGGAGATGGTATATCTAGTTTAAGTGTTCCGGAAAGAGCCACAATAACAAATATGGGGGCAGAACTTGGTGCAACCACTTCAATATTTCCATCTGACGAAATAACAAAAGAGTTTTTAAAATCGCAAGAACGTGAACAAGATTTTACAGAGCTTTACGCCGATGAGGATGCTATATACGACGAAACTATCAATATAAATCTGTCAACCCTCAAACCATCTGCTGCATGTCCTCATAGCCCAGATGCAGTTAAAACTGTTGAAGAAATCGGTAGTTTAAAAATAGATCAGGTTTGTATTGGATCTTGCACAAATTCATCATATATGGATTTGATGAAAGTTGCAAATATTTTAAAAGATAAAACTGTTCATCCAGATGTAAACTTATCTATATCTCCAGGATCAAAACAAGTTTACAATATGTTAGCACAAAACGGAGCATTATCTCACCTTATAGCTGCAGGTGCAAGAATTTTAGAGTGTACATGTGGCCCATGCATCGGTATGGGACAATCTCCTAACTCTAATGGAATATCATTAAGAACTTTTAACAGAAACTTCGAAGGACGTTCTGGAACTGCAAATGGACAGATTTATTTAGTAAGCCCAGAAACTGCTGCCGCATCTGCTATAAACGGTACGTTAACTGATCCTAGAACATTAGGAAAAACAATAAAAATAAATTTACCAAGTAAGTTCTTAATAAATGACAACATGATAATAGAACCAGAGAACGAAGAAAACTCTGTCAATGTAAAAATATTAAGAGGCCCAAATATTAAATCATTTCCTGCTACGAAAAACTTAGAAAATAATATAGAGGCAAAAGTACTTTTAAAAGTTTCTGATAATATTACTACTGACCATATAATGCCAGCAGGAGCAAAAATACTTCCTTACCGGTCAAATATTCCATATTTATCCAAATTTTGTTTTAGTGTTTGCGATAAAGAATTTCCTGAAAGATGTAAAGAAAACAAAAAAGGCATAATTATAGGCGGAATAAATTATGGACAAGGCTCTTCCAGAGAACATGCTGCTTTAGTTCCTTTATATTTAGGAATAAAAGCTGTAATTGCAAAATCTTTCGCAAGAATACACTCTGCTAACCTTGTTAATGCAGGTATATTACCTCTTGTATTTAAAAATACATCCGACTATGACAAAATAGAACAAATGGATGAACTAATTATATCTAACATAAAAAATTGCTTAAAAGATAATAACGATATTATAGTAAAAAATAAGACTAAAAACTTTGAATTTAGTACCACAGCCATCCTTTCTACCCGGCAAAAGGATATTATCTTATCCGGTGGGCTTTTAAATTATACAAAAACTAAATAAAATACAAAGTTGAAACTTAGAACATCCGGAGGTAAAATTATGATTAAAAAAATACAAATGTCTACCCCATTAGTTGAAATGGATGGCGACGAAATGACAAGAATCATCTGGAAAATGATAAAAGACATTTTAATAAATCCATATATAGATCTAAAAACTGAATATTATGATCTCGGCTTAAAAAATAGAGAAAAAACTAAAGATCAAGTTACAGTAGATTCTGCAAACGCTACTAAAAAATATGGAGTTGCAGTAAAATGTGCTACTATTACACCTAATGCACAAAGAGTTAACGAATACAATCTTTCTGAAATGTGGAAATCACCTAATGGAACAATAAGAGCTATACTAGACGGCACCGTTTTTAGAACACCTATTTTAGTAAAAGGTATTACCCCTTTTATACCAAGTTGGAAAAAACCTATTACAATTGCTCGCCATGCATATGGGGATATATATAAAAATACAGAGATGGTGGTTCCTAGTAATTGTAAAGCCGAACTTGTTATTACAGACAAATATGGAAATGAAACAAAAGAACTAATACACAAGTTTGATTCCCCAGGGATAATCCAAGGTATTCATAATACTGACAAAAGTATTAAAAGTTTTGCTAGATCTTGTTTTAATTTTGCAATTGATACAAAAATGGATCTCTGGTTTGCCTCAAAAGATACTATATCTAAAAAATACGATCACCGATTTAAAGATATTTTTAATGAGATATTTGAAAAAGAATATAAAAATAAATTTAAAGAATTAAACATAGAATATTTTTATACGCTTATTGATGATGCTGTTGCAAGAGTTATTCGCTCTAATGGTGGATATATATGGGCATGCAAAAACTATGATGGCGATGTTATGTCTGATATGGTTGCAACTGCTTTTGGAAGCTTGGCCATGATGACATCCGTTCTTGTTACTCCCGATGGCATATATGAATACGAAGCAGCACATGGAACAGTCCAAAGG
>CAKSGI010000031.1 GCA_934454005.1 uncultured Eubacteriales bacterium
GTCCGTATAGAAGCACCTATCCCTGGTAAAGCTGCTGTTGGTGTTGAAGTTCCTAATAAAGTAACCAACATCGTACGAATGCATGAATTAATAGGATCTAGAGAATTTTATAACGCAAAAAGTAAATTAACTGTTATATTAGGTAGAGATATCGCCGGAAATGTTTCAACTGCTAATCTTAGTAAAATGCCTCATCTCTTAATAGCAGGTTCAACTGGTTCAGGAAAATCTGTATGTATTAATTCATTTATAATAAGTCTTTTATATAAATCTTCACCAGATGAAGTACGCTTACTAATGATTGATCCCAAAGTAGTTGAACTTGGAATTTATAATGGTATACCTCATTTGCTAGTGCCTGTTGTCACCGATCCCAGAAAAGCTGCTGGATCTTTAAATTGGGCAGTTAACGAAATGTTAAAAAGATATAAAATATTTGCGGATAACAATGTAAGAGATTTGACTTCTTATAACAAAATGGTAATACAAAAAAGAAGAATTGATGAAAAATGCTTAGATAAAGACGGAAATGATCTCGAAATTATGCCTCAAATTGTAATAATTATCGATGAACTCGCAGATTTAATGATGGCAGCTCCAAACGAGGTTGAAGATTCCATCTGCAGATTAGCCCAAATGGCACGTGCCGCTGGAATGCATTTAGTTATTGCCACACAAAGGCCATCTGTTGACGTTATTACCGGTATTATAAAAGCAAATATTCCAAGTAGAATTGCTTTAGCTGTTTCTTCACAAGTGGATTCAAGAACTATACTAGATATGTCTGGCGCCGAAAAACTTTTAGGACGAGGAGATATGTTATTCTCTCCTATCGGTTCTAATAAGCCTATACGTATCCAAGGTTGTTACGTAACCGATAAAGAAATTTCTGATGTAATAGATTTTATTAAAAATTCTCAAGAAACAGAGTATGACGAAAATATAATTGAAGAAATAGAGAAAAATGCTATTCCAGAAAAAGATGCTCCTCATACTGATTCTAAAGACACTGATCCCATGATGAATGAAGCTATAAAATGTGTTGTTGAAGCAGGACAAGCCTCTACCTCTCTTTTGCAAAGAAGACTTAGATTAGGATATGCACGAGCAGGTAGACTAATAGACGAAATGGAACAAATGGGTATTGTTGGTCCTCACGAGGGCTCAAAGCCTAGGCAACTTCTTATAACATATCAGCAATTCTTAGAAATGAATATGCAAAAATCAGATAATGAGTAGGTGTTAAATATGGCGTTTTTGCCAATCTCAAAAAAAGAAATTGAAACCTTAGGCTGGAAAAATCCCGATTTCGTTCTAGTTACCGGAGATGCATATGTTGACCATCCAAGTTTTGGTATTGCAATTATATCAAGAATTTTAGAAAATTCTGGTTACAAAGTGGCCATTCTAGCTCAACCCGATTACCTCAAAGATAATGATTTTAAAAGATTTGGTCAACCTAGGCTTGGATTTATGGTCACATCCGGCAATATAGACTCTATGGTATCACACTACACAGCAGCTAAAAAGAAACGAAGTAATGATGTTTACTCTGCTGGAAATAAATCAGGTAAAAGACCTGATAGAGCTGTTATAGTATATACTAAAAAAATAAAAAAAATATATCCAAATTCTCCTGTTATAATAGGGGGTCTAGAGGCTTCACTTAGAAGATTTGCTCATTATGATTACTGGGATAACAATATTAAACCATCAATACTAATCGAATCTGGCGCTGATCTCCTATCATATGGTATGGGAGAAAAACAAACTATTGAAATAGCAAACAGACTAAATAATGGAGAAAACATAACTTCACTAACTGATATTAGAGGTACATGTTATAAAATTAGAACAAAAGATTACATACATATGTCTGCAGTCGACTGCCCCAATTTCGAAAACGTGAAAAAATCAAAAAAAGACTATGCTATAGCTTGCAGAAAACAGCATGATGAGCAAGATGCTATTTATGGAAGAACCATAATTCAAAAACACGGAAATTCTCTATTAATTCAAAATCCACCAATGACACCGCTAACCCAAAATGAGCTTGATATTGTATATTCACTTCCATATGAAAGAACATATCATCCGTGTTATGAAAAAGAAGGTGGTGTCCCTGCAATAAAAGAAGTTGAGTTTTCAATCACCCACAACAGAGGTTGTTATGGTGCATGTAACTTTTGTTCCATCGCTTTCCATCAAGGCCGTGCTGTAACAACTAGAAGCAAAGAATCTATAATAAAAGAAGCAAAATTTTTCACTAAAAATAAGAGATTTAAAGGATATATCCATGATGTGGGAGGCCCAACTGCAAATTTTAGAAAACCATCATGCAAAAAACAAGAAACAAGTGGATTATGTAAAAGAAAAAAATGCTTAGCTCCAAAACCGTGTCAACAACTAATTGTGAATCATAAAGAATATTTAGATATATTAAAAGAATTAAGGGAAATTCCTAAAATAAAAAAAGTATTTATTAGATCAGGAATAAGATTTGATTATCTTATAGCAGATAAAGATGATTCATTTTTTAAAGACCTTGTTAAATATCATGTAAGTGGTCAGTTAAAAGTAGCTCCTGAACATTGTTCTCCTGGAGTACTGGATACAATGGGAAAACCTCACATAGAATCATATATTAAATTTGCAAAAAAATTTTATACGATAACTAAAAATATAAACAAAGAACAATATCTTGTCCCTTATTTAATGTCATCCCATCCCGGTTCAACATTAAACGATGCAATCGAACTTGCACTATTTTTAAAAAAAGAAAAAATAAAACCTGAACAAGTTCAAGATTTTTATCCCACTCCCGGAACCATTTCAACATGCATGTTTTATACTGGACTTGATCCATATACAATGAAAGAAATTTATATTCCTAAATCAGATAAAGAAAAATCTATGCAACGAGCTTTGCTACAATATTTTAATCCTAAAAATAGAGCCTTAGTTGAAGAAGCTTTAAGAATAGCAAAAAGAACAGATTTAATAGGTAATTCACCAAAATGTTTAATAAAAGGAACTAATAATACAAAAAATAAAAAAGGAATTAAAAAATATGGCAAAAAGAAAAAATAATAAAAAACTTATTTTTACAATTATATCTATCTTAATATTTTTTATAACAGTAATAATCTCATATTCAGATAATCCAAATATTCCAAAATGGAATGATATTTATAAAGTTTTTAATATCTCAAAAGGAACTATAAATGAAGATTATTCAAGTTATCCATTGTCTGTACATATCATAGATGTTGGTAAAGCCGACGCAATATATATAAAATCTAATAACAGTAATATTTTAATCGATGCCGGTGACACCGATACTAAAGATAAAATTGTCCAATATTTAAAAAATAATAACGTTGAAAAATTAGATCTAGTTATCGCCACTCACCCGCACAAGGATCATATAGCCGGAATGCCAAATGTAATAAATTCATTTCATATAGATAGATTTATTATGCCAGAATTACCTGAAAAAATAGTTCCAACTACAAAAACTTATATGTCTATGTTAAAAGCTTTAGATAGTAAAAGTGTTTTCGCTGAAAACCCTGTAATTGGCAACAATTTTAATATAGATGATTTAAATATAGAAATATTAGGACCAACTAAAAAATATGAAGACCTAAATAACAACTCTGTAGTAGCAAAATTAAAATATAAAGATATTAGCTTTTTATTTACCGGTGATGCAGAAAAAGAGGCTGAAGCTGATATGATTGCATCTGGTGCAAACTTAAAATCAACAGTTCTAAAAGTCGGACATCACGGTAGTAAAACATCATCAACCCAAGAATTTTTAAATGCCGTAAAACCTAAATATTCTGTAATCTCAGTTGGACCTGACAGCAATAATCTTCCCAAAGATTCAACCTTACAGCGGATAAAAAAGAACAATATTAAAAATTATAGAACTGATAATAACGGGACTGTAGTTGTTGTAACTGATGGCACAGATATAAAGATATTTACAGAACATTAAATATATAAGAAACTTAAAAACAAACAGTTATAACAACCCCTAAGAATCTATTGCATATTTGTATACAAAACCCCAGAAATTAGGTTTAAAATCTAATCTCTGGGGTTTTTATTATACTTTTTTACTTGCCTATTATTAAGAGATTCATTAAATCATTGTTTCAGTTTTTGATTATACATCTGCCTCTACATGCGAACATTTATCACAAACCCAACCTTTATCAGCCTTCTTTAATTGATGCACTTCTCCTTTATATCCAGCTCGAACAAACTTATCAACTACGAATTCAATCTCTTCTTTTTTTTCAATACAATGTAAACATATTGTTACATTATCATCCTTATCTGGCTCATATTTTTCAATTACACCTAGAAGTGTATCCGACGGAACTATAACTTTTAAATCTTTACAATACTTAAATGCATCTGAATCTATCTCGGTTACATTTCTCGACAACGATAATGATTTCAAAAATCTACTTTTACAAAATGAACGTGCCCCAATTATATTTATTTCATTTGGCATCGTATATTTTTCTTCTTTTTTCCCTTCTGGATACTTTATCAGGGTTTTAGCAAAACTCCATCCCTTTTTATAACATAACACTCCATTAATAGAAAAATAACTATCGCTCCTACCGCTATCCTTGTATCCACCTTCTCCTACTATTATATCCGTTAAATTAGGACAATCAAAAAACGCATCATCACCAACTTCTATCTTCACGTGCGAATGCAAATCCGTAGAACTGTGTGGAAGTTTTACCGTCCTTAAATTTTCGCATGATTCAAAAGCAAATTTTCCTATTTTAAGATCAGGAGATGCTTCAGAAAGATCTACTGATTTTAATTTTCTGCAACCTTTGAAAACTCCATCAGAGATTTTCCCTACTGGAAGTAAACCTTCTACCATAGGGCCAAAACCACCAGAACAACTGCAACGCAATTTTTTAACTACAAAATTTTCGGAAATATTTACTTTATCTACAGCACATATATTTACAAGGTCACGACTGGAACCATAATGAATCCACATAATGCCATCTCCCTCTTCTGCAACGACACTTAGTCCCATCTTCGGTAGTATTATTGCCACCATAATTAAAGATAAAAAAACTGATATAACACTCTTTTTCATAGTAAATTTTACTCCCTTAAAAATAAATTTCTTGATAATATAAAATTAAGACACATATGATTTTAAAAATAATTACATGTAAGATTCATACAAGTCTTTCTTATAATTTTATCAAAAAAAATAAATAAATCAAGTATTTTACAATTATTCGATATAGATATATAAATTTTTTAAAAATTAAGCAAAATTTATATATTAATTTTTTTAAACTCTTCATATGTCATAATACAATTTAAAACATCAAGCAAAGCATTTACTGATAAATATTCAGGTAAATCTAAACTTTTTATAAAATTTTTTCTAATCTGCGCACTGTTGTCCTTACCAATCAAACCACAATTATATAAATCAAGCCTTGTAATCGGCTTGTCTTTCTTTGTTTTTGTATCTAAGTTTCTATATATAACTCCAGCCTTTTTTAAAGCGTTAAGTATAATTTCTTCTGATACCCCTTCTACTCCTAATTTTCCCTCCTTTGAATACTTATTTTTACGTTTCTCTTTACCATATATGTTTGGAATATAAGCATGTTTTATCTTTTCCTTGGGAATTATGGCTCTAATATGATTTCTTATTAAAAATCCAGCAGAATCACTATCCGTAAATATTAAAAGGCCATTAGTATCAGCTAATTTTTTTAGAAGTGCCATTTTACTCTTATCTTTAAATATTCTAAATCCATTTGTTTCTATTATTATCCCATCTATAATCGACGATAGTCTAATTTTATCATATTTCCCTTCAACGATTATAGCTTCTTTTATCTTTATCAATAAAATCTCCTCTTTTACAAAGTTAACATCAATTTAGAAATCAATTCTTCCATTAAAACTCTTTTATCTATTCTTGTGCTTTTTAACTTTAGATCCGTATCTATTAAAATATCTATACATTTTTTTATATTTTGTGTACTTATATTTTTACTATCTCTTTGAGCATTTTTTAATTTAAATGCTTTATTTTTATAATCAAAATATTTAGATAGTTCCGAGTAATCATGCGAACCTTCAGACGCTACCCGTACTCTATACATATCAACAAATACAGATGACAAAACAGCTAAAATAGATATTGGTTCCTCTTTTTTATAAAAAAGTAAATCCAATTGGTTAAATGCGTTCTCATAGTCTTTTCTAGAAACTGCATTTGCTAAAACGAAAACTGTTGTCTCAAGGTTTTGTGTAACAACTTTTTCAATTGAATCTTCAGTTATTTCGGAATAATCTACATATGCACATAACTTTTCTATTTCTAGCTTAAGTGTATTTAAGTCATCTCCACATAATTTTATTATTCTTGATGCATCTATCAAAGATAATTTAGTATTCATTTTACTTGCCCAACTAACAAGTTGCCTTTCTAATGCTTGTAGTCCTCTTTTTTCAAATTCTATAGTAGTTCCAAACTTTTCTATATCCATAATAACTTTTTTAAATTTGCTATTTCTTTTTAAATCAAATTCAAGAGTTGGATAACTTATTATTAAAATTGTAGTTTCAGGTATATCTGAAACTATCTTCATAAATTTATCTTTTTCTTTAAATGATTCTAAATCTAAATCATTCACTAATACACATTTTTTTTCTGCCATTAACGGAAGCGACTCCACCGCTGACGACATTTCATTAATATCCATATTATCATTATCAAATATTTGTAAATTAAAGTCATTTTTATTTTTACCAATAATTGCCTCTACCATTTTATTTGTATAATATTTCACTAGATATTTTTCATCACCTAATAATAAATAAACTCCAAAAAATTTTCTATCTTTTATTTTTCTTTTTAAATCGTTCTCCGTTAATTTAGACATTTTATCCTCCTAATTTCTGTATATACTTATCTCATTATCCTTAATACAATCTATTAAAACTCCATCGTTATCATATGTTGTAATAACTTCCTTCCCCTCGTTAATCAATTTTGACACATTGTTTGATAAGTTTTTACCATCCATAGACAATAAAACAAGCTTAGATTTTATCATAGAATCATTATCTGGTATATCTCCGTAAATAGCAATTGCAGAAGTCTTCCAATCACCAGATAAACTATAGGCATCTCCACCAGAAGGACATAATAAAAATCTTACTTTATTAACAGTCAAACAAATAAAACTTTCACCACCGTTATTTACAGCTGATATACAAACATTGTCCCAAATATCCGAATGAACCGTATTAGAAAATGTTGTAAGACCATTTCTAGTTTTTATTTTTTCTTTAAACTTTTCCTCGTTATTTTCTACAACCGTTTTATGCGCAATAACCGATGGCGGATTAAATTCTTCGAGAATTTCATCAATAAAATCTGATGTTTTTGTATTATCATCAGTAGCCAAAACAAAATCTATTTTTCTTATATTTTTAGATTCCAAATATTCATATATTTTGTTAGCATAAAAGCTATTTCCTCCACAAGATATAACAGCAGCTCTTCCATCTTTAGAAATAATACTCGAAACTCCATCCCCTACACTAAGAACCGCAACAGTTGTTATCCCTCTATTTAGAATTTGGTAGGACAAAGTTCCAACTATTAAAACTATAGAAGAAAGAATCGCTGTAAATTTGATGAGTTTTAAATTATTTTTAAAATTAATAGCTATAGCTAGCAAAATCATTGAACCTGATAACCACAATAATAAAAATCTATAGTCCGCTGATAGACGAGAAAATGGAATTTTTTCTAAAGTTTCCACACACCAAACCATATATTTAATTAATAATGTTGTTATAATAGAAAGAGGTATCGCAAAAATATTAAAAAAAGTTATATAAGATAAAATTATAGATATAATCAAAAATACAAACATCGCAGAAAATGCAAATATAATTAAAAGATTAGACAACAAAGATATTGGATAAAAATATTTAAAGGATATCATTGTTATCGGTAATGTAAAAATATTTGCAGATAAAGTAACTGCAATAGCCTCAAAAATTGGATTTAAATATCTTTTTCCAAATTTTAAATCAGTTATTTTATCTTTTAGCCATAAACTCAATACCGGTGATAAAATAATTATTCCCAAAGTTGCAGATACAGATAATAAAAGACCTATATCTCCACCAGAAAACGGATTTAAAACACAAATTATAAATACAGCTATTCCAAGTGAATTTACTGAATCTGATTTTTTGCTAATCATCTGACCAAATAAGTAGATTATATACATTATTCCAGCTCTCATAACAGAAGAAGAAAATCCCGTTATAGCCATAAAAAACAAAACTCCGACTATTCCCAAAATATTTGATGTTCTTTTCGGCAATTTTAGAATATTAAACAAAATAAACATGAGGCTAACTATGGTTGCAACATGATATCCAGATACTGCCATTAAATGCGATACTCCAGTATGATTAAACTCTGTTTTTATTTCATCACTAATATTATATCTGTAACCTAAAAGCATACCTGTTGCTATAGCTGATTCCTCATTACCTAATAAAATTTGTATTCTAGATATCAGTTCTTCTTTTAATTTTAAAATATAATAATTTAAAGGTTTGTCATCTGTCTCTTTTATTTCAACAGAGCCATAATTACTAAAATAAGCAAACATATGTATATTCTTGGATGCATAATATGTTTTGGATGAAAATCCTTTATTAGAATTTGGTGAAAACATAGTAATTTTTCCGGTAACTCTATCATACACATCAGCATCTAGTGAAATATTAGATGAAATTCTTAATTTAATTTTTTGAGGAGCATTTTCTGCGTTAACACTGTCCGTTTCTATAACGTAATAATATTTATTATATGATTTATATGGAGTATCACAAATGACACCTGATACATCTACTTCAGATCCTTCTAAACTTTCAATAGGTTTTACCTTATAAAAATAACTTATGCTATAGTTAGCAAACGCAAGAGATATTGTAATCAAAACTACAGGAACAACTTTATTATTTCTGCAAACTTTGAAAAACAAGGAAACCACAAAAAGACAAAGAAAAACTATTGCTAAAACAATAGCTATCTTCGTCCCAAAATAAACAGAGGCTACAAGCGCAATTAAGTACGAAAATCCAATTGACGCAAATAACCTCACCATAAAAATTCTCCTTTTTATTAACAAATAAATTTATCTTTAAGGGTTAGCTATTTTTCAAATAAAGGTAGTGGTTCTAAGAAAATAATGTCATTTCTTTTAGATGCATCACCTTCTGCTAAAACGCAAGTACGCCCAACTGTATAACCTCCTGCTTTATTTACAAGCATTTCAATGGCTGTTAATGATTCTCCTGTGCTAATAACATCATCCACTATAAGAACCTTTTTCCCTTTTAGGTATTCGTAATCTTCTTGAGACAAATATAAATTTTGAAGTCTAACTGTTGAAATAGATTTAACCTGTACATGTATTGGATTTCTCATATACAATTTTTCACTTTTTCTTGCAACAATATACTTTTTCCCTGATTGCTTTGCCATTTCGTAACAAAGTGGAATTCCCTTTGCTTCTGCAGTAATAAGTACATCACATTCCGGGCATTTCTTCAAAAGTTCTTGCGCTGATTTAATTGTTAGTTCAACATCACCAAACATTATAAAAGCAGCAATATCTAAATGTTCTCCTGCTTCACAAAGAGGTAATTCTCGTTCACATCCTGCAATTGTAATTTTATAAACATCTCCCACTAAAAACACTACCTTTCAAATACATTTTATTTATCTGATAAAAAATTCGAATCAGCCTGGAGGCCATTTCATGGTTCTTCCTCCTAAAATGTGAAAATGAATATGATTAACTGTTTGTCCACCGTCCTCTCCACAATTAGATACCAATCTATAGCCATTTTTTAGTCCTAATTTATCAACAATAATTTTTATTGATTCAAAAACATGCGAGACTATATGACTATTTTCTGAATTAATATCATTTAATGAAGAGATATGTTTTTTTGGTATTATTAAAACATGTTTTGGTGCTTGAGGGTCAACATCATAAAATGATAAAACTTCATCATCCTCGTAAATTCTATTACACGGTATTTCAGAATTAACAATCTTACAAAAAATACAATCCATATTTACCTCCTCCCCGGATAGCATCCGGTCGCAAGTCGCGATCCAAGATTTACCTTTTATATCGCATAGATTCTCGCGTTTACATTTTTTTAACTACCTTTTTATATAAATGTTTTTCGGATAGCATCCGGTCGCAAGTCGCGATCCAAGATTTACCTTTTTATATCGCATAGATTCTCGCGTTTACATTTTTCAAACTACCTTTTTATATAAATATTTTTCGGATAGCATCCGGCCGCAAGTCGCGATCCAAGATTTACCTTTTTATATCGCATAGATTCTCGCGTTTACATTTTTCAAACTACCTTTCTATATAAATGTTTTTCGGATAGCATCCGGCCGCAAGTCGCGATCCAATGTTTACCTTTTTATATCGCATAGATTCTCGCGTTTACATTTTTTTAACTACCTTTTTATATAAATGTTTTTCGGATAGCACCCGGTTGCAAGTCGTGATCCAATGTTTGCCCATTTACGACTTATAAATGTCTAAATTTTAGTTAGAATCCAATTGCAAAATAAGTTCTATACCATATTTAAAACTATATCTTGAACTGAAGATAAGGCTTCTGTTATTTTTGATTTATCTTTTGCTCCCGCCATAGCAAAATCAGGCTTGCCTCCACCATTACCTCCTGTTATTTTAGCAACCTCTTTAACTATTTTACCCGCATTTAAACCTTTTTGTAGGGCTTCTTTTCCAACCCCGACTGCTATCGATATTTTATCTTTATTTTTAAATGTTAAAACGGATACACATTTTGGTGCTCTATCTTTTAGCTTATTGCAAATATTTTTAACTTCGTCCGAAGTCATATATTCATTTTCTTCTGCAAAGTTAGCTGTCAATACTCTAATACCTTTAACAACTTTAGACACTTCAAGCATACCTTCTACTTTCATTGCTGATAGTTTTTCGGTTAACAAATTAATTTTTTTATCTTTTTCTTTCAATTCTGCATTAACAGACTTACATTTGTTTATTATATCTGTCGAATTTTTTAATTTAAATTCTTGGGCACACTCTTCAATTGTCAACAAAGACTTATTAACTATTTCTAATACACCTTTTCCTGTTACTGCTTCTATTCTTCTTATTCCTGCCGCAACAGAACCTTCCGAAACTATTTTAAACAAACCTAATTTAGATGTATTATTAACATGAGTTCCTGCACAAAGCTCAATAGAAAAATCTTTTACATTTACTACCCTAACTATTTCACCATATTTTTCTCCAAAAAGTGCCATCGCACCCAACTTTTGAGCATCTTTAATATTCATCTCTGATATATTTACTTCTCTTGCATCTAAAATAGTATTATTTACTAGATCTTCCACCATTTTTATTTGCTTTTGTGTCATAGCTGAAAAATGAGTAAAATCAAATCTCAATGATCTTTCATTCACAAGTTGACCCGCTTGCTCAACATGGCTTCCTAAAACTGTTCTAAGAGCTGATTGCAACATATGAGCTGCTGTATGATTCCTCATTATAGCATATCTTTTATCCTTACAAACATTTGCATTTATTTTATCGCCTAGCGAAATAATGCCCTCTTTTACAACACAACTATGCATAAAAATATTCGATATATTCTTAACTGTATCAATAACTTCTATATCTGCGTTTTTACAAGTTATTTTACCGCTATCGCCAACTTGTCCTCCTCCTTCTGCATAAAAAGGTGTTTTATCTAAAACAATAACTATTTTTTCTCCTTGTGACGCAATATTTACTAATTCGCCATCTTTAACTATAGCCAAAATTTTAGCTTCAGAGGATAACATATCATAGCCACAAAATTCTGTAGATTTAATAGTTCCAAAATCAATGTTGTCACTTAACCATGCTTCTGTATCAGATTTTTTTCTCGCATTTCTAGCTCTTTCTTTTTGCTCAGTTAAAAGACGATTAAATTCTTTCTCATCTACAGTCATTCCTTTTTCTGCAATAATTTCTTTTGTAAGGTCAAGCGGAAAACCAAATGTATCATTTAATTTAAATGCATCTTTTCCTGAAAGTATATTAAAATCTGCATTATCAATTATATTAGTCAATATCTGCATTCCTTGGTCTAATGTTTTAAAAAACGCCTTTTCTTCTATATCTATAACTTTTTTTATGATTTCTCTTTTTTCTAAAAGTTCTGGATATGATTCTTTATTTTCATCTATAACTGTATCACATATATCCGATAAAAATGTCCCCTTTATACCCAATAACTTTCCATGCCTAGCTGCACGTCTCAATAATCTTCTTAAAACATACCCTCTTCCTTCATTAGAAGGCATTATTCCATCCCCGATCATAAACGTAGTGCTTCTAATGTGGTCAGTTATAACTCTTACAGAAATATCTTTTTGGGAATTGTCCCCATAACTTACATTTGCTATCTTACAAACCCTGTCTACAATAGATTTAATCGTATCAACTAAAAATAAATTATCTACTCCCTGCATAATACAAGCAAGTCTTTCTAATCCCATACCTGTATCTATATTAGGATTTTTTAATGGAGTATAATTATCATTTCCATCATTATTGAATTGAGTAAACACCAAATTCCAAAACTCAACATATCTGTCGCAATCGCATCCTACAGTGCAATTTTTGCTAGCGCAACCGTACTCTTCTCCTCTATCAAAATATATTTCTGAACAAGGCCCACATGGACCAGATCCGTGCTCCCAAAAATTATCAGCTTTTCCTAATCTTACAATGTGTGTCGGATCTACCCCTATTTCATTTACCCATATATTAAAAGCTTCATCATCATTTTCATAAATAGAAATCCATAATCTATCTACAGGCATTTTTAAAATATCTGTGCAAAATTCCCATGCCCATCTTGTTGCTTCTTTTTTAAAATAATCGCCAAAGGAAAAGTTACCTAGCATTTCAAAGAAAGTTCCATGCCTAGCAGTAATCCCAACACGCTCTATATCAGGAGTTCTAATACATTTCTGACATGTTGTTACTCTTTTATTAGGAGGATTTACTTCTCCAGTAAAATATTTTTTCATTGGTGCCATTCCAGAATTTATAAGCAAAAGGCTATTATCGTTATTTGGTACCAACGAGAAACTTTTTAATCTTAAATGACCTTTAGATTCAAAAAAATCAAGGTATTTTTCTCTAAGTTCATTTAAACCTAACCATTCCATAAAAACACTTCCATTAATAATAAAAATAAGAACTTTACTGTTTTCAAAAACACATTAAATAAGTAACTTAAAACTACTTTTCTAGAAAAAATTATATAACAATGAGCAAAAAATGTCAATATATTATATCTTCTAAAAGCTGATAACTCCAGCCAAAAATCATAATAAATCTTATTGTTTTTCATAATCTGCTATATATTAGTAATAATAAAATTAACATGTCACAAGTGAATAAACCTCACATTTTCTCAGTTTTAAATCATTCTTTTCTTATAATGGTTATAAGCTGTTTAAATAAGTGAAGAAGGTGTAATTATGATTTCAAAAATCTTAAGAAAATTAAGAGAAAATTCTGGACTAACCCAGCAACAAGTCGCCGAAACTCTGAACATAGATCGTTCCACTTATGCATACTATGAAACAGGTAAAACAACTCCGGATATAAATACTATTATAAAACTAGCTAAAATATTTAATGTTTCATACACAGAAATTTTCGAAGATGAAGATAAAAGTTTTTATTCAAAAGTCTCAGACATTTCAACCGAAGATGATAACATCCTTTTAAAATATGGAAGAAAAAACAACCAACAAATTTATGATTTATCAAAGGAAGAACAAAAAATAATAATAGCATATAGATTATTACCTAAAGAAAAACAAAACAAAATTTTAGAAGAAATCTATAGTCAAGCTAAAAAACTTTCTAAACAAAAATAGATAATAATATTTATCCAATATTCAATTCGGAATTTCAAATGTAGGTTTGTCAAACATATGTTACACCATCAGACAAATAATCTTTCAAAACAGTCAGAGGAGATTTCCAACCG
>CAKSGI010000032.1 GCA_934454005.1 uncultured Eubacteriales bacterium
TTCAGATGAATATCTATATCATTTTTCTTCTTTTTTTCATTTTCACAAACGCATTGAATTTCTTATAAGATAAAAAAGATATACTTAAGTACCTACTTAAGTATATCTTTGAGCATATGCTGTGTCAACAAATCTACTTAAATCTAATTGTAAATTTATCTGCGAGATTTTCGTTCTCTATCCACGCCATAATTTCGTCATTCAAATCAGTAATTTTAGCCTTCCCGCGAGTAACAAGAGTAATAAAACGCTTTATTTCATCATTTAAATTGAGTTCTTCCTCTATCTTGTCTACCTCATCAATACTAGATTTAAAACGCATGATTTTTGTTGTAGTCGCATTAATATTATTAGATAAAGCATTCCAATCTGCACTATCATTAATATTATCTCTAATAGTATCAATATGATCTTTGTCTGAAGCTAAGCTTCCAACTGTTGCAAGCTTTCCAACTACACTATTCGTTTTCTTACTATGAAATTCCTGCCATTCTTTCGAGAGTGCATGATTTAGTTTTTTATTTATCTGCTGCTTAGTTACCCGCAATAATTCTTCATCAACCACACCAGCATCAATAGTATCTTCCAATTTCGTTAAACTATCACTTAATAAATCATAGCTGTCATTTGACAAAACATATCCCAATTCATCATGTGCATATTTTAACTTTTGCATACAATCATAGTAATCAGAAGTCAGTAACGAAAATTCACTATCATTCTGTGCTTTCTTAGCAGCATTTTGAATAGCAGATTCTTTCTTATCTAGTTGAGAAAGTCGTTTTACAGTGCTACTTAAATCATCTAATAGCATATTATTCCTTCACCTCCTCAAGCATACTCTTACACTCCTTTAGCTTATCCTTTTCCGCTTTATATTCTTCAGTAGTTTCATCGTTACCATCTCCAATTGCAGTTTGCAATCTAGTATTGATCTCTTGATCAGCCTTTTCTAGGTCCGCACTAGTTTTAGAAAGAAGGTCTACAAATAGCTTTAGTCCATTCAATGGATCTTTGCTCATACGTATAAGTGATTCTACAAGCGAACAATCTTCCAAAGCTTGCTTCCCATTTTTTAGAGCACTGAAAATAATAGCAGCTTTTTTCTTACATGATGACAACAATTCATTGTCCATCCGTACTGCAGCACCAATATGACTCTGATTCGCACGATTATAAAATCCCCTTATAGAATCGACAATCTCTTTGATATCATCTTCATCATCGACATCATCTAAATCAATAAGGCTTTCTATAACCTCAATGCTTTTTTTAATCAAGCTCCGTTCTTCTTCAACCACCGTCGGAACTCTATCCATTATCTTTTTCAGATATTCACTATATATTCTTCTCTTTTTTACCGGATCATCTAATTGTAAATCTACATCAGAGTATTCCAATCCTGTATTTATTACTTTCCTAACCGCCTTTGAAAAAGCTGTATAATCATATTCATAATTAGTAGAAGTAATTGATGTACCTTGAGGTAGATTATAATACTGTAAAACACAGTTTCTTGCGTCTTCACCATCACTTCCGCTAGTTATTTTTAACAAGTCATTCCATGCCTTTGTATGCCCATTATTATAATCTACAGTTTCTTTTTTCTTTAACAATATGTCTGGTGCGAAATTAGTTGGATTCTGATATTTTTTGCAACTACCATTTAATATTAAATGATAAAACTCCGCAGCCGTAGCATAAGAAAAATAGTCTGCAGTCTTATTATCATAATGCAATATAGAATCTACTAATAAAGATTTTATGCTCTCGGTCCATTTCTGTACTCTGTATAAGTAATCTGTACCATTTGGAAAGTCCCACGACTTATTTCCAACCTCACTCCATCTAACAAAGGCTTCAATTATTTTTCGTGATTCTATCGATGCAGGTAATAAAACTACAGCATCACTATTCATCGTTTGCCGTTCAAATGCAACTAGGAACTTCGATGACGTGTTCTTAATCTTAACCATTGCATCTATAGGTACGCCCTCTGACGTCCAATCAATTACACTATACAAAAAATCATTAATATTCTTTCTTGCATCATTCAGAGCTCTTACATTCTTAGTTGTAGCACCGATACTTAGTTTATAGTCTTTATTTTCAATCCATTTATCAACCTCTTTTAATGCTACAGCAACTTGCTCATTTTCTTTTTCAACATTAACTACTTCGTTATGATGAACTTTCTTTTCGGGCACTGTTACTTCTGCTGTTATAGATACTTTGGGCTTTGAAACAGTCTTACCGTCAATCAGTGGCAACCCGAGTTCCTTATATACTGATTCGGCTATGCCTGCTATATATCGGATGCCATTTTCTTCATAAATTTCATCTCTACCATTTCCCCAAATATACATAAATTGAGTCAGTCTTATTTTAATGTCATCCTCAAGCTCAGTATCATTATAAATTTTGTTTTGTAGCTTTGGATTAATTCCCGTAAGCGTCGTTCTTCTACTTGGATATGTATCCAATGACTCAATTGCGTCCTTCACATATGGTTCAATCAAGTTTCTCATAATTGCTCTAGGATTTCTCAAAGTAACATCTTGCTTTTGATACAGGTATAAAATAGCATGCCTAGTAAAAGGAAAAATGTTTATACTAGTATCACCCAATTGATAACTATCCCAATTTTTGCCCAAAGTTACTTCATGGATAGGATATTTATCAGCAGGTGCCTTATCTTTCAGCCAAGCTTCTATTGTTTTTTTATCCAGCGAAACCGTATTCAAATATCTAGCAAAGAATTCAATTAGTCCATCATCATCACCATTAAACATTTCATCGGGAACAATAATAAACTTTTTTATTCTGCCTTTTGTATTAGTACGGAAGTTATCACGATAATAACCATCTGCAACACCAACAATAGAATTAATTCTGCAAAGGTTTTTATCCGTATACCCTCGCTTATTCGTCAAAAGTGCATCTAATAAGGAATCATCAACCCCCGAAGCTGCTGTAATATCTTCTATCAAGATAGTCAACACTTTATTTTTCTTATATAGCTCTTGTCTAATTTCTTCTATTACAGTTCTTAAATCCCCCGGTTCCAAACCTGTACAACGCTGCACTACACGTTCGCGGAATTTATTAATGTAAATAACTAGTTTTGATATATACTCCTCATTATCAAGCATTTTGTCAGCAATTTTTCTTGCCTTTTCATCTGCTCCAGCACTAATAAGTGCAGTTCTAAATTCAGAGTCTATTTCAAAATCTTCTATTTCGAATTCAGCAGCATGATCATTTATTTCAAAAGTCTTATTTTCTGCAATTTTATTGTAAATTCTATCTATCGGACCGTTGGTATCCATTAACCTGTCCTTAAAGATAGAATTTTGAAGCAATGCAATAAAATGCTTGCGATCAACATTACTTATAATTCTTTCTTCGTCTTCACCAGCTTTTCCATCATCGCTTTCTATCAAATTAATGAACGAATAATAGATAGTATTTTTCAATTCTAGCTCAGGTATCGTTGTCGATGCAGAAGCCAATTTCTTATATAGACTTGTATTAGGAAGATTTTTGATTTCTTCCAGCTCAACCAACTGTTTGATTGTACCTTTAAGCGTATTATCTGCTCTACGTAGATACAATACAATCTCATTGTCTTGCTTATGAATCTGAAGCATAGACTCAAACCAGCGAATCAAATGAGATTTTCCCGCTCCACTGGCACCTTTAACAAGAACAAATTGATCATCATCTCTTGCAGAAAAAACTCTCTCATATATATCTTCCTCAGTCAGTGGATTTTTCTTGTCATTATCTGTCGGTTCATCATGGTCTATTAAAAGCAAATTCCGCATTGGAACATGTTTTGCCAAAAAGTCCCCCTGCGAATTGTCTATTACATCAGGAAGAAAAACATCCTTATATCGTTGTAAGGCAATTTCTATATTCATTTTTTCACTCCTTTATAAACTATTGAGGCGATTTGATCATTAAACTGTTCTACAGATGGATATAAAATCCATCGTTTTTCAGCATCACTTCGGTACTTAAGTTCTATTTCTTTATTATCATGCAATTCTCTCAAAGCACTTGATAATGCGATATTCATATTACGTTCTTTTGCAAGATTTCCACTTATTATTTTGCCATATGAGTCAAACATCAGCATAAAATCGTCTATTTCATACTCTTTATTTTTCTCTAAATTCATAAGCCTTAAAACGTTTTTCACAAAAACATATGCATTAGGCAAAAAGGACATATTATTCATATATCCAAAACCAAGAAACTGTGCCCAAAATCTCCATCCTCTAATCATCGGAGCTGTAATTTGAGTGCCAGTTTCCCGAGATAATTCGTTAAGCAATGCTGTATCAGTAAGTGTATGCTTATATATCCGTTCATTAATATTAACTATACAATTAGTTACCTTGAAGAATTGTTCTGCTTCAAAAGAATTAATCTTAGATATAGCATATAATCGGAAATCTTCAATGTTTTTCATTTCTTCCTTAGGAACAAGTGGAACAACTATATTATCTTGTATGTCCACAATTTTTAATTCAATTGCAGCCTTTATTATCGAAGAAAAGTATGAGGAGCCCTCATATATTTCTGACGGTTCCATCAAGGATTGAACCTCATTTCTAGCTATTTCTTTTTTACTCGTCACTATTTTGTATAAAGAAAAAACTCTAGCTGGTATAGCTTCAGTAACCATATTTCCAGTAAACATCTTCTATAGCCTCCCTATTTAATTACCGACCCGCTTACAACATCGGATATATTTTTTCCATTTGCCATGGATACACAAAAATCGCAATTTGAAACATGAATTACATGTTTATATCGATTAAGTACCCTACTTATTATTTGATACTGTTTTCTAGCCAATTCATCATCATCGCTGTAAATTGGCATTATTAAACCAGAGATATAAAAGCCATTATCCCTTGCTTGAAGGTCTTTAAATTCCGTGTAATTCATTAAATTCATATATGGATTATTATTATTTACTATAATTTCCTCATCACATACAATTACATCTGGCTTATACCGATCTATTATTTTACTTATTTCATCTTTAGTAATAACCAATGCCTCATTTGTATCAGAAAAAAAGTCTTCTATTTCTGCTGAAATTTCCTTCTCTGGACCAGTAACATTTATCAAAAGAGGGAATCTATTAAGCTCATCATTTTCTACATTCTCATGAGCATTACACCCAGAACAATATTCTGAAACAAGAGGATATGTTTCATAAAACATACCAGACCAACATAATTTATCGTTCTTGTTTATAGCCTCATTCATTAAATTAAATGCAGTTACTGCCTTATTTGACTCTTTCTCACGAATAGAATCAAACAAAGCATGTGATTGTTCATTATCTTGAACTATAAGTTCATTATTAATCTTGATTGTAAAGATATACCGATTAGAATGATCAATATCTAAACCTACAATATCTATTAACTCATATCTACTTAGAAGTAGAAGAACATTAATATTCCACTTTTCGTCAGTATCATTTCCCTCTTCAAAATAATTAATCTTGTTATAATTGGGCTTTGTCGAAGCCATAATTGCAATTAGTCCCCTTTGCCATTGATTTACAGGATTACAACGCATACTCCACCATCTTCCCCATAGCTTAGGAGTTGTTAATACTTTGCTTAAATGATCAGATGCAGAACTAATATCTTCATTTGTAACACACATTATGCTTAAACATGCTAATCCATCACGACCTCCACGTCCTAGTTCCTGATAATAAGAATCTGGACTTTCAGGTACATATAGATGAAGAACTGTTCTGACGTCAGGCTTATCTACACCCACGCCAAAAGCTGACGTTGCAACCATTAAATCATATTCATCGTTAGCCCATTGCTCAATTAGCTCATTTCGCTCAGCAGTTTTGGTCTCACCAGTAAAAGTTCGTACATTTCCATAACCTTCTGCTTCCAAAATCTGCTTCCACTTTTTTGCTTCATAAGGCGCATTCACATAGACAATCATTGGTCTAGGCAACTTATTTACAAGATCAAGAACCTTTTTCTTTTTTTCAGAAAAATCCTTGGCTCTATCAAAAATAAACCTTGGCTCTTTTCGCAAGGAATCACACCTAATTTCAATCCATTTTCCTTCTTCTGAAAACATTCTTTTAAGGATTTTTACTGTATCATCCTGAAATGTTGCAGATAAAAGAAATGTTCGAATTTCTGGTGTCACTTTTAATAATTCATTTCTCCATGGACTTAAGCATTGATAATCAACTCTAAAATAATCGCCCCATTCAACTACAATATGAGCCTCATCAATAACGATATTCTTTATGTACTTCCTATCATTAGCTTCATTTATAAGCTTCTGGAATTGCTCATTTTTTATTAATGCTTCAGGAGAAATGAAAAGCAATTTCACAGTTTTATTTTTTAGTGCGTTTCTTATTTCGTCAAAATTTTTTATTCCGCTGTAGTAACTAAATATTTCATTTTCCTTTGAATTTTTTAAATACTTTTTGGCAACGCGTTCCTGATCTATAGCAAGTGATACCGTAGGAACAACTACTATTGTCAAACCTTCCTTTTCATATGCTAAAGTTTGAGTAACAAGACTCTTTCCTCCTCCAGTAGGCATAGATACTAAAGATGTAAAACCTAAAGGTGTATTCAGACCTCCATAAACACATAATTTCTGTTCCAATGATTTGAAATACTTAAAACCTGTAATAGACTCTACAAAATTATTCGTTTTCAATAAGTACTTTGTCTTCTTAAATGGCTCCTCTGTTCCAATATTAATAAACGCATCTCTAACAAATGATTGATGTTTGATAAATGCTGGTATATCATACGTAGCATAATACTTCCCATCATCATTTTTATATATTCCATAAGAGTTACCATCTGGTATATCAATAGAATTAACTTCTAAAGGAGTCTGAAAGACTAACATAAAGTTACGGAGCGCAATCACATAGTCTAAATATCCGCTGGATCCAGATAAATACCCTTTTTTTGCATTTATCAACCTGCGAGCTGTTTTATAAAAAAAAGCCTCTACTGCAGAGTCGGACGGCTCTTCAATATTAAATTTTAAGTCCGAATTATCATTTATTAATTTTTCTACTTGATCAATTATTTCTTTAATTTTCATTTTTTTACCAACCAAAGGAAACAAGCCGCTTCTAATCGAATTATCGGTTTTTCCAAGCTTTTAAAAATAAGTTCATATTGATGCTTTAGTTCTTCAACTGACTCCTCAGATGTAGTACCAAAGTACCGTTCCCTAGATTCCTTCGTAGACACAATTTGATTTATCAATTCTTTAGCACCCTCTAAATCTGATTCTTTTAAAAACCTGCTCCTTGCTTTTTTTAAAGCAATTTCCTTACTTTTTTCTACTAGTTTTTTCCAATGTTCTTCATCAAATCGAGCCTTGAACCAATCCAAATTACTAGAATTGTACTGGCGTGAAATATGCATAAAGCCATCAGAGTAGCCCCTTCGCCCCAGATGCTCAATTTCATCGGATTGATTAAAATATCCCATCTTACATAATCTTTTATGCTCAGATATTACCATTTTTTCTTGAACATCTGCATACGTTGAAAAAGCTACCGGAACCACTTGTATCGAACTAGACAAATACTGTCTAAATTGGCCTAATGCAAATAATGATACCCCTTCTTCGAGTAGTGCTCTTTCATTAGGCTCTATTGAAAAAGTATATATAAAACCTTTCCAGTCCATACTAGAAAGTGCAGCGAACGCCGTACACATGCCTCGATAGGAATGCATTGCATTATCAACAATACAGTCAAAAACTTCATCTCCTGGAGCATAAAAATGAATATAGTCATTTTTAATCGCGGTATTTCGATCAAATGATCCTTTTATCATCCGGTCAGAATGAGTAGTATTCCTTTCCTTTCGTTCTTCCAAGCCTCTTTGGACTCGTATTGCTACCTCATTCTGCTTTTTTGACAGATAGTTATTCCAATTAGGTGGAATAAGGAATGAATTCTGTGCAGACTTGAGCGAAAAATTATTTTCATCAAACGAAACAAAACTACTATCCTTTTGATGATTCAATTTTCCAAACCCTGCCAAAGAAGCCCAACTCATCATAGTATCTGCGAAGAGCTTATTCTCATTAAACTGATAATTGGATAATAATTTTTTCAATTGCAGATAAAGCGGCTTAAAACGCAGGGCTGCTGTATCAAAAATTTGCTCTTTATGTACGCTTTCACGCATGGATTTTGATTCCTCGATAAGTTCAGGAATTAATCTATATAATCCATACTCAAAATCACTACCTATTGACTCTGCGATTTTGTTATTTATGTCATTCATAATTATCTCTAGCCCGCTTAATGACTGGCTAAAAACATTTAGTCCTTCATTCCAAAGTTTAAATAATTGATCTTCATATGTATCAATAGAATGAATTACAACAGAAGTCACTGGCTTTTCAACATCACGCCCCATTCTATCTAGTCGTCCAATTCTCTGTTCAATGCTATTGATATTCCATGGCAAGTCAATATGAACCACATAATCAGCTATCTGTAAATTTCTACCTTCGCCTCCAGTCTTATCGCATATAAGTATTTTGCAATCATCATCTGACTGGAATCTATAGATATTAATTTCATTCTCCGTTTCATCTATACTAGCCCCAAAACAAGTAACTTCATCACCAAATGCTGATTGCAACAAATCGCAATACACTTCAAAAGTTTCCGGTTGATCAGTAAATACAACTATTTTTTCACCAAATAACGCTGTATCAATAAAGTTAATTAATTTTAATAATCTAGATGGATGTGACTCCACATCATCCATAGCATTGGCTAGATCCTTATATACAGTTTTTTCATCCTCCAACCATCTGTTAGCACTAGTAAAAACATCATTAGGAATAGAAGCACCTATTTTCTTTGCGTCTTCTAGCCTGGATACATATGCCCAAGCAGAGCTAAAAAAAGCCTCAAGAATAGGTTTTATCTCTCTATCAATTCTTTCTGCATCCAATTCTGATTGTTGAGATACAATCCATTCAGTAAGCGTTCTATGTGCTTCATTTTCATAAAAATTCTCTTCTTCATTAATCGAATATGTTAGTTCTTCTAGTTTTCGCTCAGAAAATTCCCCGTCTGGATCATTTGGATAGACTCCTAGCACAGCTCTCCTGCCTCTTATAATATTTCTCTCAATTTGATAGTTATCACAAATATAAGAAATAATGACTTGAATTGCATAAATACCAAAATCTTGAGATGTGGTATCAACTGCTTCAACCATTTCCGAAAGCTTATGGTCTCCAATAATATCTGCTATGCTATCTAAATTATCACAAATTTCTTCTAATCCATCCTGCACATCTTCATCATCTAAAGGATTATCCGATTCAACCTCTGGTAATATTTCATTTTTAAAACTATCTATCTCATCAAGTAATTCATGCGCTAATCTTGAAATCTTCTTTTGTTTTTCAACTAAACAAGTGAAGTCATCTAAACTAATATCATCATATTTATCAGGTAAAATCAGCCTTAGCAGCGATAGATACTCATTTTGTCGTTGTTGAATCGGCGTAGCGCTTAAAAGTATAATATTATCTGCGTTAACACTTAATGCATGGACTCTTTCATAATATTTTTCACTCTTTAGGTAATTATGAACCTCATCGACAACAACAAAGTTCCATTTCTGCTTGGCCAGTGCTTCATGAACTTGCTCAACCGCTATTAATTGAACGTTGTTTCCATGTTCATTATTTCCTTCAATAATTCCAAATTTAAACAATAACTCTGTTCTCCATTGTGCAACTAGTGCATTAGGAACAGCTATTAAAACTTTCTGATCTGCTTTATTGCTCAAATATATTTTTAATACGGCACAAGCTTCTATTGTCTTTCCTAGTCCAACCTCATCTGCAAGCATATACCTGCATTGTTCACTTTGAAGACATTGCATAATTGTATTTAACTGAAATGCTTTTAAATATATCTTACAACCAGCTAACTCCTTAAAACCAAATATAGAATTATCAAGCACATTCATAGTTTCTTTTACAATTTGACGTCCTAAATACCAGCACGGATTTTGAAATTCGTAATTTTCAAGCTGATGCTCAGGATTTGCACTTCCAGAGAAAAAAGAAGCTATTATTTTAGTTTCATCAACATGAAGATATTCCTTAGTATCATTAGTCTGAATATAATACTCGGTCAAATCATCTTTTTTATACTTGTATTCAATAACTGTTGCATCTCTTCTACCATATTTAACAATAGAATCTTTAAACAAGTGGCAATGATCTAACATTTCTAGAGGAGCATCATTAACTACATCCGGGATATTTTCAAAGTACTTTTTAAATCCATAAGGATCATAAAATTTTATCTGTGCGCATTCATTAAATTCATCGACACTAATAATTTTTCCTGTAGCAAACAAACGCGGATCATCTGGATATTCCTTGTCAATTGGGCATCTTACAAACATTCCCTCTTTGAACATGTTCCCACTCTCCTTCTATCTTTTCTTTACACCATACACTTCAATACACACTTCTTTATCACTACACTTATCGCATAAAACATTAAGAAACTTATGATATTTTACTTTTTCAAGATTTTCAAAAGTCAAAGCACTATTAACCTCGTCTTGAGTAGAATTCTTAAATACTTCTTGATATTCAGAATCAGCATTCTTTTTCAGAGGTATACTCAAAAATTCTTCTCTCTTTATCATGTAATCAATATCACTGTCCTTTATGGCACTGAATTTCCTATACTTTCCAGCTGATCTTTCTAAATAAGCAAGTGTATCATTAATTACATCCAATACATCTAAGTGTGTTATAAATGGAAAATCCCCTATTAATTCCTCCATTTGTTCATTTAAATACGCATGAACAACATTTCTTACATAAGCTTTTCCAGAAAAATATCTTTTCGCTCTATCTTCCAAAACAATTGTTAAATACATTCTCATAAGGAATTGATCCTTATAGACCGACTTTTCTTGAATAATTGAATCAAGTAAAAATCTATATTTACATAGTCTATACTTCATTAAATCATACTGTGTAAATACCTTATATTTTGGGGCATCCACTTTTATATATGTGGCATCTTTCCTATAGTTATTTACTTCATCGGGCACATATGGTCTGATATTAGCATTGAGAACACGAAGAAGATAGTATAATTCGTTTTCTTCATCATTCTCGTTTTTGATATAGCTTAGTTTTATTTTAGACTTACTAAAACCAAGCCCATAAACTAATGCATACCTTCTAAAATTCTTATATTCCAATCGCGATGTCACATACACTTGATATTTCCAATCTACAGGAGCCTGAGCAACTTCAAAAAAAGCTATATCCAAAGGCCACGGAAATTCATCTTTATGTGTAATACTCATATCTTGATCAGATAAGCACGCAAAATGATAAATTTTTTCACTTTCTAGCGCATTGTTTCTTAAAACATCGCCATCGATTTGCTCAAAGTTTCTTACAATCCAGTTAGCTCCCTTTCCTTCAACCGGCACCTGCTTCAAATATAATTGCATCGTTTCTCTTAAACACTCGAAAGACGCACTTGCCTCTATAGAACTAACTTCATTCAGTCTAGCTAAAACTCTTACTACAATATCTTTAAAGTCTTCATCTAGCTCTTCTTTATCTAAAACTTTATTAACTAAGACATCCTCTATCTTTTTATAGAACTTCTTAAAATCATTTTTTTTATCGCTAAAATCTGCAAAAAATTGTTCTGCTATTGAGTTTAGTTCTCGTAAAGCCGTAATTAATGTATCTATTTCATCTTCTGTAACATTATAATAATCAAGTCTTCTAAGATCTTCCCTATAGCCATCAAAGTCCAATGATCTTTTCAGCTTCTTTAACTTTTTGATCATTCCCTTTATCGTTGTTTCTTTAGAAATATAGAAACGACATCTATCCAATATAGAAACCAATAATCCATTTTTTTCCTCTGAAATAATGCCACAAGATAAGCATTCAAAAACATCTCTTAAATCCTTAATACACATAACATTAGATTCAGGATCCCACATATTAGTGACAGAAATAAAAAAATGACCTATAGGATAATCAAGAAATTCCCTTTCTCCAAATTGTTCAGGGAAATAAATCTTAAGTATCTGATTAACCCCACTATTGGCTGCATATATCTGTTCATCCATATAATAAAGCGCAGAATGACGAAATTCATCATTTTCACGCTTATGAGAAGCGTTTTCAAATTTCTTCGCAACATAACCCGCAAATTCTGTTTGATTATCAAATTCTGTAACTTCTATTCTTTTTGATAAATCTATAGCAGCTGTACTTCCTGCAATCATTGCAGCCATATTATCAGCTACAATTCCGCCCTCAAATTCTTGACTATCATTGTTAAAATTCTGATTTGAAAGATTAATCTTTGACTCAAACCATGAATAAATATTTACCCATGTTTGATAAACATTTTTATAATCCGGTTGGTAATTAAACAGAACTATTACATTCTTATATTTGCTCAAAATTTCAATTGTCTTTAACATTATTGGAGTAAACTGATGAATACCATGTACTACTACATTATCGATATTGATATCTGAGAAATCCTTTTCTTTATCTCTCAAAGCATCTGCTATAGTTTGTTTAATAGCGTCGTCCACTTCATCCTTTGTAAAATCATTTTTTAAAGAAAAAAGACTACTCCCGCTTGTCATCAGTTCTTTAAATAAGCCTACGATACATCTCTGTTCATACGTCAAGCAATCTTCTCGTATATTATCCGGATTCATTCCTAATTCGAACATTACTCGAAGACTTTTCAAAACATAACTACGGTTTCTTTTGAGTGATAATTTTATATCTTCTTCACTTAAATCATCATCTACATACTCTCTAAAGCTCATATAATCTATCATATTATCTATATAAGCTCTTTGACTGATTTCAACCGCATCACTTTCCCAATCCAAGAAAAGCTTATTGATAAACCTATCAATAGTTGTCAACTTTCCTTTATAAAATTCTCTATACTGGTCACACAATCCATTCACAAGTGTCTGTGAAACACAAAGATGAAAAGAATTCTTCACTAAAGCCCAATACTGTTCTCTATTTATTTTATAAGGATTACTATATGTATAAATAATAATAGACATTACTCTGAGACCTCCATGTAGTTTGCCCAACAATCTTCTACATCAGAATCCAAATCCTTAAACCATACTAATTTGCGTATAGTTCGAGTTAAAGCTACATATAAAATTCTGGACTCTTCCTGCATTTTCTCTTTGATTTCTGCATCTTCACTGAAGTCGCTATTATACTCTGTACCAACATTCTTTATTGATAAACCATAGCTAACTTTCCCATCAATATAATTTACATTTAACCCACCTACATTAATGTTAGATATATCTTCATTCATGAAAGGAAGTATTACTGTCCCATATTCCAATCCCTTAGATTTATGGATTGTCGTACATATAATTTGAACGCCATCTGTTGTGTTGGCCGTACTTCTAGATGCTTCTTCTTGATATGTCGTTACATTTATATGAAGAAAATCTAATATCTTATTAATTGTCAAATATTCTCTAGCATACTTTGCTATTATTTTTTCAATCAAGCACTCATAGTTTTGTCTATAATTTAGCTGATCATCCTGCTCTCTTAAATGTGTCCAAGGCTTTAATGCCTCGTATATATCTCTGAGTACAACAAGAACGGGTCTTGACTCAAAATCAGCAACAAGCTGATTCCATGTCTTTCCCATACACAGCATAAAATATTCATCCAAAAGTCTAATTATCTCGTCCCTTCTTTCACCTTTTGTTTTCCCTGCAATTCCATTAAAATCTATCGAAAGAGATACGTAATTTGACATTATTAGATTCATCAAATATATTTCATTTCTTGGGTGTGTGATTGCCATCACCAACTTATATAGATCCCTAGTAGAGGATAATCTATAAAGATCTCCTCCTTCGGTAACTTTAATTAGTAATCCTTTTTTCCAATGTCATTAAGTTAAGGCAACTAAGAAGTCAATGAAATAAAATATTTGTCAGGTAAAACCTAGATGTAGCGCT
>CAKSGI010000033.1 GCA_934454005.1 uncultured Eubacteriales bacterium
CAGTTAGTATGAATGTTAAACATTCTATAGAATATTTATTGGATAAAGGTGCAAAAATTGATGACCATATATTATCCATTGCTGTGATTAAGAAACATGAGCATGAAGATGGAAAAAACGAAAGAGATATTGTAGCACTATTATTGGATCGGGGTGCAGAAATTAGTGCTGGTGTATTTAGACAAGCATTATGTTCAGGCAGTAGAGAAGTTGTAGAGCTATTATTAGATAGAGGTACAGAAGTTTCTGACAGTGATTTAGAAATTGCTGCAGAATGCAGTAATAAAAGCGTTGTAGAATTGTTATTAGACAAAGGAGCAAGAATTAGTGATACTACACTGATGGCTGCAGTAAATGGAGGTAACAACGACATTATAAAACTTTTATTGAATAAAGGTGCAAAAATTAATGAAGATGTACTGTGTCTTGCGTTGAGTTTAAAGTTTAAATAATACAGATGTCACAGAGTTGTTATTAAATCGAAGTACAGATATTTAAATAAATTATTGAATAAAGCGCGGTACTATGATATAAAAGTGGACATAAAAAGTTGAACAGCCAGCAATACTTAATCCATTATGCAGTATTACAGCTTTGCAATACTCTGAAGTTTTCAATGAGTACCTATTACAAAGCGCTGGTTTGTGTACCCTCAAACCGGTAGAAAGAATATGAAGAATTCAGCCAGAAAGTAAAGAAAGTCTATAAAGACTCAAAGCAACGGTATGGATTGGTTAAAAATATGCCGTATCCTTAATGGAAACGGGGAATGTCCAAAGTGAATATTTTGTGATGTAATATGGAGCTATGAGAAAGATAACAATAGAGGCATGGAAGAAGCGCTCGAAATGTTGAAAAATAGAGAACCAGATCAAAGCGCAGCATAATATGTGTCGTGGAGTCAACGACGTAAGTGTAAGGAGTGCAGCATATATTACACCATAAATCCGAAACAGCATGAGTACCCAGAAGAAATCAGAAAATTAACAATAGGTAATCGAGTTCGGTTTTTTATACCATTTGATTATTCTGCTATTTTGCCAATTGTATTTTATTTTTTGGATGTTTATCAAACGGATATTTATTTGCTTGGATGTGTTTTTATGACGTTTTTAGTAATTGCAGCAATACTTTTGCTTTTGGAAAAATTTGAAATGTAAAAAAGAAGAACAGAGTAGTGCAAATTATTGTAAAAATAAATTTATCGCATTATAAACTATTGTCAAAAATATAATATATGCAATAATACATCAGATTTTATTATCAAAAACGCACAATAAAATCCATGGTTGCATATATTTACACGGAAAGTAAAGTAGCGTGCATTGTATTAATACATGAGTTATTAGACAATTAAGAGTTTCGATACGCGTTTAGCGTTCGAACCTTTTTTCATTTATTCTCATATCGCAATCTTCAAGTTTCCTGTGATTTTCTACAATAGATAATACCTGAATGCAATTCACGTTTAATGATAAAAACGAGTGATTCTCTTTTGAACTCACGCTTTAAATTTTCGGATTTTTTTATAATTTTTTGTACCAGACTAAAAACTTAATATGTATTGTAAACCTACAGATTTGACTATAACATTTTAGATTGAGAACTTGCTTTTATAAATGTGAGATAGATATGAAAGTTTTTGAATTTGAAGCGAGTATAGACGACGATGACTTTAATACAGTTTTTTCACTAAGCGATGAAGGAAAGCCGGATAGAAAACAAATAGCTTTTTTGTAATTAGAAAGTCTTTATGTAATCCCATTTATTGTCTACTGTTACAATTTACCAACACGCAAAACAAAAGGCCTCATATAGTAGATATCTTAATTCTACCATAGTAGGCTCTTTCTATTTTTAACCTCTTATAAAATCCTGTTCAAAAAGCAAATATCTCATTTGTATTATATAGGTATTTATAAATCTTTAAGGTTTAAATTCCTTTTATCCTTTTCACTTAAAATTACATCCATATTTTCCTGTATTGGCCAATTAATTCCTATATCCGGATCATTCCACATAACGCCACCTTCATCGCTAGGGTCATAAAACCTTGTACATTTATATACAAATTCGGCAGTTTCAGAAAGTACCAAAAATCCATGCGCAAAACCTTCAGGAATATAAAATTGTTTTTTATTTTCAGCGTTTAAAGTAACTCCAACCCATTTACCAAATGTTTTACTTTCTTTTCTTATATCTACTGCAACATCAAAAACTTCTCCGCTTATAACCCGGACAAATTTGCCTTGCGGATTATTTTTTTGGAAATGAAGCCCTCTCAATACTCCTCTTTTAGATTTTGATTGATTATCTTGCACAAATTTCATTGAAAGTCCAGCATCTTTAAAATCATTGTAATTATATGTTTCCATAAAGTAACCTCTATTATCTCCAAATAAAGTTGGTTCTATAATAGTTACTCCTTCTATTTCTGTTTTAATATAATTAAATTTACCCATACTAATTCCCCTCTATAAGTTTATAAAAAGCAGTATCTATAAATAACACTGCTTCTTTTTATAATACTTTAGTATTTTATCTATTTGAATACATTGACTTATAATACTCTTGATAGCTCCCACTTGTAATATTTTTCATCCAATCCTCATTATCAAGGTACCATTTAATGGTTTTCTTTATTCCAACTTCGAAAGTTGTTTCCGGATACCAACCAAGATCATTTTTTATTTTTTGCGGATCTATACCATATCGTCTGTCGTGACCTTTTCTGTCTTTTACATATTTTATCAAATTTTCGGATACTTCACTATCTATGTTTGATTTTACATAGTCTATTATAGTTTTTACAATTGTTATATTCGGCCTCTCGTTGTGACCTCCTATGTTATAAATTTCGCCAAGTTTACCACTATTTATAACCATATCTATCGCTTTGCAATGATCTTCTACATATAGCCAATCTCTAACTTGCATACCATCCCCATATATAGGTAAGTCTTTATGAGAAAGTACGTTATTTATCATAAGTGGAATCAATTTTTCCGGAAATTGATACGGGCCGTAATTGTTTGAGCAACGGGTAATATTGATAGGCATTTTATAAGAGTCACTATATGATTTTGTAAACAAATCGGCAGATGCTTTACTCGATGAATATGGACTATGAGGATCTAGTGGTGTTTTTTCAGTAAAAAAACCTGTTTGCCCTAGTGATCCATATACTTCGTCTGTTGAGACTTGTAAGTATTTTACACCTTTTTTATACTTGTCTTCTCCAACTTGCCAATTTTCTTTAGCAATATTTAGTAAATTAACAGTACCTAAAACATTGGTTTTTACAAAGATATCAGGGTTACTTATTGATCTATCGACATGGCTTTCTGCTGCGAAGTTTACAACATAGTCAATTTCATTTTTACTAAAGATCTTAGTTATAGCTTCTTTATCGCAAATATCGGCTTGAACAAAACAATAATTTGGGTTATTCGCTATATCTTTTAAATTTACTAAATTTCCGGCATACGTCAGTTTATCAACATTAATAATTTTAATATTATCATATTTATTAAGCATATATATAATAAAATTAGAACCTATAAATCCTGCTCCGCCTGTTACTAGATATGTTTTCATATTCTATTAACTCCCTCATAATTTTTTATAAAATTCTTTAGGGCATCCTGCCAAAATCTCATTTTATCCCCAATTGTGTTTTTTAACATCATGTTATTAAGTGAAGAATATGACGGCCTTTTAGCAGGTCTCGGAAACTCTTCTGTTGTGCACGGCATAACTTCACAATTTATATTTGAATATTCAACAATTTTACAAGCAAAATCATACCAACTGCATTCTCCATTGCCCGTACAGTGATATATTCCATATTCATTAGAATCAACAAGTTTTAATATATGATAGGCAAGGTCATTAGCATTTGTAGGATTACCCCTTTGGTCATTAACTACCTTTATACTTTCCCTTTGTTCGGCAAGATTCATAATTGTTTTAACAAAATTATTACCCTCATATCCATAAAGCCAAGATGTGCGAACTATAAAATACTTACTGCAAAACTCTTTTACATATTGCTCTCCTAAGTACTTTGTCTTACCATAAATACTTTGTGGATTACAGATATCATACTCACAATACGGCTCATTTCCATCACCACTAAATACATAGTCAGTGGATATATGAATAAGTTTTGTATTAACCTTTTGAGCTGCAATTGCTAAATTTCTAGGCCCTAAAGAGTTAACATTAAAAGCTGTATCCTTATCAGTTTCACATAAGTCAACATTTGTAAATGCTGAACAGTTTATAATAACCTGAGGTCTTTCATTTTCAACAAACGATAAGACATCATTTATATTTGTAATGTCCAAATTATCTACATCAGTATTTATTATATCTGCATTCTTTAATGTACAGGGTATTTCTCCAATTTCAGCAAATCCTGTATTTAATATTCTAGTAAGTTCTTTTCCTAATTGACCATTTGCTCCTGAAATAAGTATCCTCATATCTAACACCTTCTAATTAAGTTCAGCTATTTTATAAAGATATTCTCCATAATCAGTTTTCTCAAATCTTTTTGCCTGAATAAGAAGTTGTTCTTTATCTATAAATCCATTATTATAGGCGATTTCCTCCAGACAGGATATATAAAGCCCCTGTCTTGTTTGAACAGTTTCAACAAAATTTGCAGCATTTAACATTGCGTTATGTGTCCCCGTATCAAGCCACGCCATACCACGGCCAAAAAGTTCCACCTTTAATTGCCCCCTATTTAGGTATTCATTATTCACAGAGGTTATTTCAAGTTCTCCTCTAGCTGACGGTTTTACTCCCTTAGCTATATCTACCACATTGTTATCATAAAAATATAATCCTGGAACTGCATAATGTGATTTTGGATTCTTAGGTTTTTCCTCAATCGACAATACGTTACCATCGCTATCAAAATCGACGACTCCGAAATTTTCAGGATCACTTACATGATATCCAAATATAGTTGCACCAGATTTTCTGGAAACAGCACTTTTTAACCTTCCTGTAAATCCGTAACCATAAAAAATATTGTCACCAAGTACAAGTGCAACATTATCATTACCTATGAATTTTTCCCCAATAATGAATGCTTCCGCTAAACCATTTGGTTTCTCCTGAACCGCATATGATATATTAAGCCCTAAATGGTTACCGTCTTCAAATAACTCTTTAAATCCACTAATATCTCTTGGAGTAGATATAATTAAAATATCCCTAATCTCTGCAAGCATCAAAGTAGACATAGGATAATAAATCATCGGCTTATCATAAACTGTTAAAATTTGTTTTGAACATGCTATTGTCGATGGGTATAATCTTGTACCGGATCCACCGGCCAAAACAATTCCTTTCATATCGATTACTCCATTCTTATCGTTATCGTTCTCTTTTCCAGTTAGTCTTATTCTTTATTATATTTGCTGGATTTCCTGCTATTATGCAATTTTCCTCTGAAAACTTACGTGTGAGTAAACTATTCGCACCTATAACGCAATTTTTAGGAACAGAAACTCCTTTTAAACAGATTACCTTTGTTCCTACCCATACATGATCAGAAATTACGATGTCTTTAGAATAATTTAATCTCCTCCCATTTGTATCTATTATAGAATGGCTATCACCTGTTCTAAAGGTAATATCAGAGGAAAACATACAATCGTTTCCAATAATCAATTTAGTAGATTCTATAGCAGCCAAATGTGTGTTTCCATGAATAGTTGTCCCATTGCCAATTCTAATTTCGTTATTGTCATCTTCAATACACAACATAGTTTGATTGAAATTACAATGATTACCGATATTTATAATATTATCGTTACCTCGGATTACTATTTTACAATTTTTTAAACGCGATAAATCTCCTATTATAATCTTATTTCCTTTTCCATATATAAAAATTTTCAGATTGCTAAACAAACATATTCCATAGTTTAAGTAATTATCTTTGTTTAAAAACAATTTATTTTTAATTAATATAAAATTATATATATGATTTAAAAATCTGTATAAACCAGCAAGCCTCGATCTAGGTAAAGCTTTAATATATTGTTTTAAAGACATAATTATACACCTGACTCCTAATTATTTTTCAACAATAGTTCACCTAACTCTTCTATCGTATCTGCTGCCCCAATATTTTTATATTCTTTAACATCGTCTTTAGACTTAAATCCAAATCCATAAGTAACACCTATAAAATCACATCCGATTTGTTCTGAGCCAATAGCATCCAATTTTGTATCTCCAATCATCACAGCTTCATCAGGAGATACTTTTAAATCCTCAATACATTTTTTTATAAGGTCGGATTTTTTTAATTTATTATCCGGATCTGCCCCATAAGCTACATCATAATAATCATTAAATTTAAAATGGTCTAGTAATGGAATCGCATTTAAGTGCTTCTTATAAGTTGCAATAGCTATCTTTAAATTATACTTTTTTAATAACTTTAAAAAATCATATATACCTGCATATGGCAATGCCTTTAATAGATCATAGTCATTATATCTTTTTCTATAGATCTCTATAACTTTATGTAGTTCAAATTCGGATAGACTATATGATTTCATAAATGAATCCTCTATAGGAGGACCTACAAAGTGTTCCCTATATGGAGAAGATAATCTATCTAATCCCATTTTTGCTACTGCATAGTCTACAGCGGATAAAACTCCCTCTTGAGTATCCATTAATGTACCATCTAAATCGAATATTACTAATTTATATTGCAAATTTCTATCTCCTATTTTTTATAAAATTCTGGTATAATTCCTCGACATAAGGTTTTCTACACTTCGTTTTCATTTCTACTGGAATAGCTTGAATAAATTTCCTAAATTCAGATACTGTTATTTCATGATTTTCTAGTAAATAGCAAGCAAAATTTGGATGACAGTGGTACAATCCTGTTAAATATAAATATGGCGAATATCCCCAGTCTCTTTTTTCTTTTATCGGCATGATATATTTACTAATCATATCTAAGATAAGCTCTAGGTTATATTTATATTCAATGCTAGAATTATAATAATTTGTAATTAGCTCCGTATTTAAATTCCCTGCACCACGTCCCATACCATATAATGAACTATCTATAATAATATCTCTTTTAGTATTATATTCTAGAAGGCCCTTAGCTGAAGTAAAAGCTAATTGCATATTATTATGTGAATGAACTCCTATTATAACCTCCTCATCTAATAGTACATCTAATATATTAAAATACTGATTTATTTCTTGAGAATTCATATATCCAAAGCTATCAACAATAGATACTGCGTAAGGCCTAAGGTTGGATATTTGTTCTATTAATTCAATATATTCTTGTTTTGTATAGTCTACCGTTACCATAGGTTGAACAAATAATTTGTAACCATTTTTATTTACAGCTTTGCACAACTCTATTGCATCATCTACCTGATGCTTATAAAAGACAACTCTTATTCCATCAACAGATCTTCCCGAATATGGCGTAATATCGGACACCTTGAATTGTTGCACATCCGCCATAGCAAGAAATTTAACGCTATCTCTTTTTTGAGGTAAAAAATCACTTATTTCTTCTATATTCGTAAATATAGTACCTTTCCTTTTATCTTTTGTACTATTAAGATAGCCGCATTCAACAAAGTCAATATTAGATTTTACCCCTCCATCAATAATCCCTTTTATTTCATCATCTAAAAATTCCCATCCATTAATGTATCCACCATCTCTTAGTGTACAATCCAATATACTTATCATAAATTAGCTCCTTTATAATCTAATAATATTTCTGCAAATTTAAAATCCTGATCACAATTTATATCAACCGACTCTTTTAAACCAACTTCTTTTATATATGGATTATTACCAACTCTTGCTTTATATGAATCAAATAGTGTCTTTTCAATTACATAAACACCGGATGTTTCTCTATATATCACAGGTAAATCCTGACTTCTTGGTATGTTAGACGGATTAAAATTTAACGCTTCTCCATCATCTTTCCACAAAAAATCCTGTATTTTAGTTGCAGTAAATGCCGAATCGAAGTTCTCATTCTTTACTTTATCAATGCATTCAATAATCGTAGATTTTCTAATAAAAGGTGCTGTTGCATGAGCCACTAAGTAAATATCTGAAATAACATTGCTATAAAAGCTTTCAAATATTTGTGTAAAATTGGTTGTTTTACTATCAAATTTTTTTGGCCTTTTTAAAAATTTCACTCTGCCAACCAAATATTCCTTTATACGTTCATCACTGCAATAAACATATATATCATCTATTTGTTTTATATTATCTAAAGTAGACAACATATAGCTTATTAACGGCTTATTACCTAGTAATTTTATGTTCTTTCCCGGTAATCGTTCATTATTTAATTTGATTGGCACCATTGCTGTAACTTTCACACTTAATCTCTCCCATTATAATGTCTTTCTTTTAATATTTTTTTTAAACATACAATACTTGTTAGCAATAACATGCCCCATCTAACAATCCAACAATTTATAAAAATTACCGAAATAGCAGCAAACAACAAAACAAATAATATATCTGCCATAAATAATCTAATATTGAATATAGACTTATTTAAAAACCTGGAGGCAAAATAATGAATCATAGCAGACACAATATATGCAATTAACGTTGTATAAGCTGCAGCTGTTGCTCCATACATTGGTATAAAAATTAAGTTTAACACTATATTTAAACTTGCTGCTACAATCGTACATAAAGACATCAATTTAGTTTTCTTATAATATCTCTCATTTGTAGCATAAAATGAATATATAAACATAACATAGGCTGACAAAACAATAGGAATAAGCATTGGTATACCAGATATATATTTTTCAGATACCATAAGCTTAATTACCTCCGGACTTACAAGCATAATAGTAATTGTTAGTAATGTAAAGGTTCTCAAAAAATCCACTGATTTTTTATTTATAAAATCATACTCTTTCTCCTGCATTTTCTCAGTAAATAATGGGTGCCATACATTACTTATAGAAGAAGAGATTACCTGGGGTATCATACCAAAATTATATATTACGCTATATACACCGGTCGCAGCCAACCCTGCAAAATGAGTAATCATAAGTCTGTCGGATTGACCCATTATATAAAGACATCCTGCATGAGCAATTATAGGAACGGAATAAGTTAATGCATATTTCCAATATGTTAAATTAACAAGTTTTTTTCCTCTTATTGTGACAAAAAAGAAGATAGCAATTGCAAAAACAGAGTTTATAAAAAACACTGAAAATATACGTCCCATATAAAGCCTATCTTTTAAAACAAACAATATAAGAACAATAGAAAGTATAACATTTATTATAGATACTGATGAATTTATAAAGGCATATAACTTGTATTTTACTTTCATTACAAGTTCTTGCGAGTAAGTCATTATTATAAAACCGGAATAAGACTGTACCAAAGCAAAAACAGTCAAAATCATCGGAAAATTCAAATTGAAAATATTTATAATTAGAAATATAATAATGCTTATTGTAATGAAAACTATAAACGATAAAAAGAATATACTGGACATAAATTGGTTAAAATCATTTTTAAAGTCCTTATATGCTGTCATTATACAAGCATGTAAACATAGACCGACAAAAATACTTATTATCCCAACCCAAGCGATATATGTATTGACCATACCATAGTCTTCAGGTAAAAGCAATCTGGTAAAAATAGGCATCACAAAAAATGCTATAGCCTGATTTATAATATTTGAAAAGGTATACCATATTCCTGCCTTTAAATTAATGCTTCTTAAATAATACTTCTTTATTTTATTTAACATTAAGTATTCTCCAATAATTCATCTAAATTTACACGTTCAAAAACTTCTAAGCTGCCTCCTCGTGTAGCATTGAAAATCTTTATATTGTGGCTTTCTGTATACTGTTTGGCTACATTATATGTACGCTCATAATACTTTGAAACATCATTTAAAGACTTTACAAAATCTCTTTCTTCATTAATATCCGTCTTAAAGTGTTTTTGAGGACCAGAAAAATTACAATCGCATCCCAACAAATATATTTCCTTAAACCCCATGTACACTGCTAATTGCATTGTTGAATAAACTATGGTAGTTGAAGCATATACTGTATCAAAGCAATCATCCGAAAAACCTGGAGCTTTTTTATAAGCAAGTAAATAGTTATCCTTTACATTCGTTGGAAAAAATATATTACCTTGTACACTACATTTTTCTAATAACCAATCTGAAAAAAACTTTTGTTTAACTCCATCACTTATTTTATCTATTTTATCCTTATGCTGATTATATACAAAGTGGTCTTGTATTGTATAATATGTTGGACGCCAATCAGTATCTTCAAAAGCCTTAAAAATCGTGTTTACAGAAAAACATATTTCATTTTTCAGCATATCCAAATCAGATATTCTTAAACTCGGACCTGTTGCAACGATGAAGCAAAGCTCTCCATTGTGTCTATTTTTATACTCTAAAAGTCCCTCATATCTTTCATAAAAACCTTTTACTTTATGAATTCTCAACCATCTCTTTATGTTGAACAATATGTTATACTTAAAAATACCAAATATCCAATATATAAAACGGTTAAAAATTCCTAAGACTTTTCCTATAAACTTATTCATCTTTATCCACCCCTGCCGAATCTAAACTTATCAAGTTATAGAAATCACTTTCAAACAGGCTATCATTTACTTCCTTATAAAGTAAATCCACATTTTCTTTAATAATATCGTCAGTTAGTTTCGAGTAATCTATTTTTAATAATTTTTCGATTAACTTTTCATCAAATCTATAACCTATAATTTTCCCATTTCCCCAAATGGCATATGGAGGAATATCTTTATATACCGTACTTCCTGCGGATATGATTGCACCTGTACCTATATTAACACCTGATAAAATAGTACATCTAGCGCCAATCCAAACATCATCACCTATTACTATAGGACCTTTTGTTTTGGCCTCATATTACCTTAAATGGAAAAGTAGATACTCCTCTGTATGGATGTTCTCCACCAAGCAAAAATTTAACATCAGGACCTATAGAACAAAAGCTTCCGATTTCTAATTGTTCTTCAGAATTACCAAACGTCAAAATATTTAATGGTCCATATGTATGCCTGCCTACTTTAACACAATTGATAGGAAATCTGCTTTGTGGTACAGTCTCATTATCAATGTTCAGTTTTCTCCACTTTTTATTAAACAGCCTTCGCTTTACTAATTCACTTAACACTTTTATTTCTCCTTTTAGCTCTTAAAATCCAAAGTGTATCTCCGATAACAAATTTTTCCAAAGGCTTTATGTATTTAAATATATTGCTTATTTTCATTTCACTCATATAATTATATCTATCGTCAAGAAATGTATAGTACCTTTTTAATTCACTAAGATCCAATTCATGATATTCACTTAATATATTTAACATATCAAAATACGCATTTCTATCAAGTTCTACTCTTGATAGACGGTCATCAACTTTACGCGTCGCTATAACAATTTTTTCAGATAAAGACATTTTATTTTCTTCAAGACAAGGTATTGTCCCACAGGTATTATTTCCATGCAATCTATATCTAACTAAATTTGAATCTAATATATAAAATCTATTTAATGCCATAGCAATTATAGAAACATAAGCATCATAGTATGTTAAGCGAGCTTCTGCATCAAAAATATTTTCTATATAACCATTCAATTCTCTTCTAAAAACCATACAACATCCACGCCACAAATATATTTGCTTAGGTTTATTGTATAAAGATGATTTTAAAATGCTACCACTTCTATCCTGAGGTATATCCATAAAATTATCATTATCATCTATAAATGAGTTCATGCAATTAAGCGCATAAATATCTTGTCTCTCATTCATTATATTCGTCATGATTTCAATTTTATCATTTTCCCATATATCATCCTGATCTGCTAAAAATATTAAATCTCCTTTACATTGCTTAACAGCCTTAAAAAAATTCCTACTGCAACCAAGAGATTTGTCATTAACTATAAGCCTCCAATTAGAAATATTATTTACCTCTATAAAATTCTTTATAATTTCTACTGTATTATCCGAAGAACAGTCATCACAAATAACCATCTCATCAACTTTTAACGTCTGATCTAATATGGATTTTAATTGTTTTTCTATAAATTTTTCACCATTGTAAGTTGCCATTGCAATTGATATCATTTATGTCTTCCTTTCACTATTCTATATTTGTTCCTAATTTTTTGTAATGTCACATATAAGAAATAATAATATTTGGCATAATTGAAACTATTAATAGTCCTAACCTATTTTTCTTAGGTATATATTTGTTTTTATAATTTTGGATTTATTAGCCACTTCTCTCCATTTTTATATGTTCGAAAAAGCACAAGCAATAAGATATACACGTAACAATATATCTGTTAGAGATAAAATTGTAATAATACTAATTTTGTAAGCACTTTTTTATCGCAACATTCCCGTAGTTATCTTGTAACTTTTCTTGCTTATAAATACAATATCCGATAAAAAACGCAAATAAGGGTTGTGCTAATTGAACAGCCGATAACATTATAATTGTAATTGATAATGCGTATGCAATTCCCGACTTTTCATAAGCCTTTCTTATAATATTAAATATAGAAGTTATTGCAACTATTCCTAAAACACCTAATTCATATAACATTGCTCCATATCCACTCATAAATCTTTCGGTACCCCCAAAATTATTTGAGATAAAGAAACCAGGTATCCCGTAATGTTTATAAAAAGAATAAAATGAATTTGTAAGCGCATCAAGTCGATCTTGAATACTTTGATCATTTCCGTTAAAAATAGAAGCTATAAATCCATTGTTTATAAAATTTAAATATACATTAGCTATTCTTGAGTCGGGTAAGTAAATAAAGATTAATTGTAGTAAGGAAAATGATGCTAAAACAATAAAAATATATTTAATCCAAATTTTAGCATCAACTAAGCTAAATTCACTTATCATAGTAAATGAAAAGAACAATATAACATATAAAGTTGATACAGAAGACTGCGCTATAAACACAATTTGAAATAACAACAATAACATGTATATTACTTTACCTTTTTTGAAATCTATTGCTAAAAGCATGGCAAAAAAGCACATATATCCATAAAATGATGGCTCTGAAAATAGTCCTGGTACACCCCTTGATTCACTAGTTCTCGACAGTGGAACAATAAAACAAAGAAATTGTCTATTAATAAACATTTGCACAAGTCCAACTACTAACCAAATAATTATAAAAGCCTTTACAAGCCCTTCATCTACTCCACCATCTATCTTTAAAATATTATATGTAGCAAAAGTTATTGCGAATATACTTAAATAACTAGCATATGCTTTTATTAAAACAAAAAAGTTATCAACAAAAGCTAAAGAAAGCAATAATATAAGTGTTGCCCCTGTAAAAACTACCAGAATGCCACTCAAACTTTTAGGAAAAGTACATCCATTGGTATAAGACAATAAAATTAAATATATAGTTGAAAATATCAATGCGTATGGTTGTAAATCAGTTTTTGTATTTATTAAAGAAATAAATGGGAAAAAGCAAAAAAAGTAGAATATTCTAGAAAGTGCTCTTATCATTCTATATTACCCCTCATTGTAAACCTTCATATAATCAATAAACCTATAATCCTTGTCAAACAACTTTGCTCTTTCAATACAATTTTTTGAAATAAAATAATTCGAGTCAAAATCCATAACTTTTTTAGCTAGCATTTGTATATTTCCCTTTTCAACAATAATTCCACAACTGTCATTTGCGCTTTCTACACTTCCTCCTGTATCATATGTAATTATAGGAGTACCGCAAGCAAGCGCCTCTATATTTGTTAATCCCAATACCTCTTCATAAGTTGTATTTACAAATACATTTGCCGCTGTATAAATTTGAGCTAATTCAGTTGCATTCGAAGTTCTGGTTATTCCAACAACATTTTCCGGTAGACTATCCTTCTGTTTTTTGCTTAATCCAACCAAAACTACCCTATATCTCTT
>CAKSGI010000034.1 GCA_934454005.1 uncultured Eubacteriales bacterium
TTACTGAATTAATTATTACTGTTATAGATTCTGGCATAATAATTACCTTCTTTCATTATTTTATAAATTAGTTCGTTTGTTGCTTCGTTCTATAGTTAATGAATTGATTCTATAATTTTGATAATCATTTGAATTACCGAATTAATTATTACTGTTATAGATTCTGGCATAATAATTACCTTCTTTCATTATTTCATAAATTAGTTCGTTTGTTGCTTCGTTCTATAGTTAATGAATTGATTCTATAATTTTGATAATCATTTGAATTACTGAATTAATTATTACTGTTATAGATTCTGGCATAATAATTACCTTCTTTCATTATTTTATAAATTAGTTCGTTCATTGCTTCGTTTTTAGAGTTACTAAACAGTCATTGTGATTTTTAAATATTTAAAATGTTAATTTGATTATTTAACTTTGTCCTAATTTTTTGCAAACGTTTTTAAATGATTGATGACATTTCTAATATATATTTAATTGGTTCTAAGAACAGTTCTACAAATCGATCCATTATTGTTGCCTCTTTTCTATAATTTAATATTGCGTATATTGCTATAATTATTATAATGTTGTTTGAAAGATTAACTTCTTAGTTGATAATGTCATCGGTTAAATTTTACTAGTAGTAAATTAGAATTCATTGTTTTTACCATTTTTAAAGATAGAGTTTTGTTTTACCCAAATGCACTTTTACGTTGAGTAATCATAGCTAACCACCCCCTTTTATCAAAACACCTAAAGAGATTTAGTTTTATTAAGTTAAAACAGATATTGCTTTCTAAGTGCTTTGCTTTAATACTTTTGTTTACAACTAAATTATACCATCTGCAAAAGAACTTGTCAACGGTTTTTATAAAAAAATTTTTAAAAAAATATTTTTATTATGCGTTTTGCTGTAAAAATGGCGATATTTGTTGATTTAAAATACATTTTGTTTTATTACTTTAAAATTTTTTAAAAATTTATAGTTGACTTAATCTGAAAGTAATTGTACAATTAAATTAAGGAAACGTAGAAGGAGTTGAAGTAACTCATGAGTAATGAATTCGCTGCAGATTTGATAACTCTTGTAGATGATGAAGGTACAGAACATGAATTCGAAATTTTAGATATCATAAATAATGATGAAGGTTGCTTTTACGCATTGTTACCGAACTTTGAATCCCCTGATGAATCTTTAGATTTTAGTGGAACTTATTTTATATTTGAGGAAATTGAAGAAAACGGAGAAAAACTTTTAACTGAAGTTGACGATAATGAATTGTTAGATCGTCTTGCTAATATTTTTGAAAGTCGTTTCGAAGAAATATACGAAGATGATGACTCATCTATTCAATAGCTTCTTGCTTATAATCAAAATATATTCCTGCCTGGTACGCTGACTGTACTTATATAACCCTACAACATTTATATCGGGAGCTCAACTCTGGCGACGGATTGCAGACCTCCCATTTATAATGGACGAAGGGAGCATGAACTCGTTGGGAGGGCACCCACCTGCTTAATAGTAGGCAGGTTATTAAAAGTACAATACGGCTAGGCGGGTATTTTTTAGACTTTTAGGCTTCGGATGTTGTCCGAAGCTTTTCGTTATATAATATTAAATTTATAACATTTTTGTGAATATTTTTTTATTTCTCTCGCAAGATATTATCAGAATTATTTTCTGTGTGGGAGGTTATATGAATAAAAAAATATCTTCCCTTGGTGGGTTTCTTGCTGGTATTTTAAATGGACTTCTAGGAGCAGGTGGCGGAATGATAATCGTACCTATGCTTTCAAAAGCCGGATTAGAGCAAAATAAAGCGCACGCCACATCTGTATGTATAATACTTCCAATTTGTATATTTAGCGCTGGAGTATATCTGTTTTCTGGGCGTCTAAAATTGTTAGATGCTACGCCATACCTTATTTGGGGACTAATAGGTTCTATTATTGGATCGTATATTTTAACTAAAATAAACCCTATATTACTTAAAAGAATCTTTGGAATCATTTTAATTTGGGGGGCTTATAGGATGATATTTAAATGAGTTGGATTTGGACTTCTATTGCTGGAATTTCGTCTGGAATACTTGCATCAATGGGTCTTGGTGGTGGCGGTATCTTAATAATATATCTAACAATATTTGCAGGAATAGAACAACCAATTGCCCAAGGAATAAATTTAATATTCTTTATTCCGATATCAATAGTTGCTATATTTATATACTATAAGAAAAATTTAATCTCGTGGAAAATTGCTATAATCTCATCTATTTTTGGAGTCATTGGGGCTATATCTGGAGCACTTTTGTCATCGTTTATTGATTCCCACATTTTATCTAAAATATTTGGTGGTCTCTTATTCATAATGGGGTTAAGCCAATTGTTTTTTAGAAAAAAAGCAGAATCTTGACAATTATTAGCACTAATTGTTATAATATATTCCAAACTTACAGTATAGGGGATGATCATGTATGAAAATTTCTGTACTTGGTTGCGGAAGATGGGGTTCATTTATTGCTTGGTATCTAAATAAGATTAATCATAATGTACTTTTATGGGGAAGAAAATCTTCTCATAATCTTTTAAGAATAATGGAAACTGGCAAGAATGATGTTCTTTTTTTTGATAAAAATATAAAATTATCTGATGATTTAGAAGAAGCAATATCATTTGCTGAAATAATAATAATCTCGATTAGTTGCCAATCTTTGGATAGTTTCTGCAAGGACTTATCTAGTTTTGATTTAACCAAAAAGACGATTGTCCTTTGTATGAAGGGCATTTGCGAAAACAGTACCAAAAGATTAACAGAAACAGTTAAACTAAATTTAGGAAAATCTATACCAGTTGCAGTATGGGTAGGGCCTGGTCATGTTGAAGACTTTGTTAAAGGAATACCAAATTGTATGGTGATTGACTGTGAAGATAATAAAACAAAAGAATCTTTAGTGGAGAATTTTTCTAGCAATTTAATTAGATTTTACATTGGTTCTGACTTAGTCGGCAATGAGATAGGTGCTGCTTCTAAAAACGTCATGGGAATAGCAGCAGGAATGCTCGACGGTTTAGGATATCCGTCATTAAAAGGAGCACTGATGTCAAGGGGAACAAGAGAGATCTCTCGTTTAATAAAAGCAATGGGAGGAAACGAAATTTCCGCATATGGTTTATGTCACCTAGGTGATTATCAAGCAACGCTGTTTTCTAAACATAGTCATAATAGAATGTTCGGCGAAATGTTTGTAACAGGAAAAAAATACACCAAGCTTGCAGAAGGAGTCGCCACTACACGAGCTCTCTTAAAACTTGGTGAAAAGTATAATGTAGATTTACCTATAACAAAGGCAGTAAACGCAATTATAAATGATAATAAAGATCCAAAAGAAGTATTATCAAATTTATTTTTAAGAAGCGTAAAAAAAGAATTTTAAAAATTAAATATAGTTTTTTCTTCTCCTTTTGTGACTAAATTTCTGGTCACATCCAGGAGATTTTTTATTGCCCCTCCAACAAAAAATCCTAAAATATAAAAAATTATATCCCATAAACTCAGTGTGGCTGTATTAAAAACAAATTGAAACGATTCTATAAAAATCCCAGCTGACAATGATAATATTAATTTTCTCCATAGCGGCAAATCTCTTTTATAAATATATACATAAAAACCAAGCGGAATAAAAAATAAAAAACTTTTTATATATTCATTTATTTGAATATTCATTATACTTATGAAATTATTATTAGATGGCAAAAAAATTAAATTTATCTCTCTTTTTGAAAAAAAGTCAACCGGCCTTGGAAATAAAAAATATGCCAAAAGTAAAATTATATAATATATAATAAACGCTATTGTAGAAAGGTTCATAAAACTTCTAAACTCTTTTTTAAAAAAATCAGAATTATAAGTCCCAAAAGAAAAAAGACGTATCACCAAACAAATTAAAAACGGGATTAACCAGACAAGAAAAAAGCATATTCCATCATAATCATCTAAGTATATACTAAACTTGCTATTTAAATTTTGACTAATGTTATTAAATGTATAATTTATTGCCGTCATCACCATAACAATTATTAATGATATTCCTATAGTTTCGTAACTTTTAAAAATTAGGAACAATAAAACTACAACCAAAGTCGCTATTCCCGCCACATAAAGTTCCCTAAACATTCCATCTACTATATTTTTAGCATCTTGAGGCACCAGAAATAATGCTAGTCCACCAACTAAAGAAGTCAAAAGTTTAGATGTTGTTATATTTAAATTCTTTAGTTTCATTTTTGGTTCCTCCTAAAATCTAGATAGTCTTGTAATATAATTGTTGCAGCTACAGCATCTACAATTTCTTTTCTTTTTCTACTTTTAATATTAGCTATATTTAAATAATTATGAGCCGAAACAGTGGTTCCTCTTTCATCTTGAAATACAATTTCTATATTTGTATCTTGTGCTAAGATATCTGCAAAAGCACGTGCTGACTTTGCACTATTGCCTTCACTTCCATCCATATTAACAGGCAAACCTAAAACTATTTTTGAAACATTATTTTGGTCAATAATTTCAGATATTTTTTTAGATAATTTTTTGCGATCTCTTTCATTAATTACGCATAATGGAGACGCTAAATATTCATTTGTATCTGATATTGCTATACCTGTCCTACTTAGCCCTAAGTCTATAGAAATTATTTTCATAAAAAAACTTCCTTATTTTATTCATCGCTTCGCAAATGTTCTTATAAAAAATGTAATAAAGAACAGCAAAGCGGATACTAATACAATCGTTCCTCCAGCAGATGTCCCAACATAATAAGATATAATAAGACCACTTATTCCTGAAATCATAGAAAACAAGACAGAATATAAATGATATGATTTTATACTTTTAGAAATATTTCTTGCGGCGGCGGCAGGCAAAACAAGCAGAGAATTTATAATAAGGATCCCAACCCATTTTATAGACACAGTGACAATTACGGCTATAAGTATCGAAAAAAGGTTCTTATAAAATTTCACATTAACACCTTTGCTATATGCCAAATCAGAATTTACACTAGAAATCATAAGTCCATTAAATGAAAATGCCCAAATTAAAATAACAAAAATTAAAACTATAAATAAATTAAAAATTTCGCTTGATTTTATAGATAAAATATCACCTATTAAATAATTTGAGTATTTTGAAAAACCACCATTAATAGAGAGAATTACAATACCTAAAGCCATCCCAACAGATGAAAAAACACCTATAATTGTATCAGAAGAAGACCCAGAAGAATTTATTATTGCTGATATACATAAAGCAAATATAATTGCAAAACCAAGCATAGAGACTATATAATTGTTTATTCCAATTAAAACTCCAATTGCAATTCCGGTTAACGCTGAATGACCCAAAGCATCTGAAAAAAATGACATTTTATTATTTACTATCATTGTTCCAGTTAACCCGAATAATGGGGTTATAAGTAATACCGCAATAAATGCATTTTTCATAAAAGTAAAGTTTAAGAATTCAAATGGTAAAATGATATCTAAAATGTAATATATTATATCCATTAAATACCACCCCCATCTATATCTAAACCAAAAGTTTCTCTAAGTTTAGGTTTGCTCATTATTTTTCTTGCGTCATCATAAATCACAACTGTTTTTTCAATAAGAGCCGCAGAAGTAGCATATTTTTTAACATGTCCTAAATCATGAGAAACAATTATAATTGGCATATGATATTCATCACGCATTGATGAAATTAATTTATAAAACAAGCTAATTCCCTTTCTATCAACAGCAGAAACGGGCTCATCAAGCAATAGAATATCGGGATGTGGGTCAAGCGCATAGGCAAGCAGAACCCTCTGCAGTTCTCCGCCAGAGAGCATTCCCAAACTTTTATTTATAAGACTTTCTGCCCCAACTTTTTTTAACATTTGCTTTACATTCTTTGCTCTTGACTTTGAATGCCCAAGCCAAATCGGCATTTTACTAGAGTTTGCACAAAACATATCTAGAACAGTCATCGGAGTTCCCTTATCAAAAAGCAAAGTTTGAGGAACATATCCAATCTTAGGATTATTTATTTTTTTACCGGAAGAATTAAAAAATTCTATAGATCCAGTATAAGGAATTCTGCCCATAATAGCCTTTAGTAAAGTAGTCTTTCCAGAACCATTTTTCCCTATAAGAGCTAACATTTCTCCGTGTTTTACACTTAATGATACATTATAAAGAATGTTATGGTTATCCCTTTTATATCCTAAATTATTTATTTTAACACTACAATGGCAAGATGATTTTTCCTTTTGAGAGGTGTATTCATTCTTCACTAAATCAGTGCCTCCTTTAGCACCAAAAGATTTTTTTGCATTGCTTTTATATACGAATCTTTTACATTTTCACCAGTAACTCCAGAATCCAACATATAAACTTTAGCACCAGTTTCATTAGAAATAACTTCAGCAGATGTACTAGGATACTGAGGTTCAACAAATAAAGGGATTGTTCTTTCAAACTTATTTACAATGTCAATAGTTTCTTTTATTTCTTTAGAGCTAGGGTCTGTATTTGGTTCGTGGTTTATAACCGCTATAATATTTAAGTTAAATTCCTTTGCAAAATAGTCAAATGATTCATGAAGCGTAATTATATCTTTTTTAGATACGTTAGAAAGGTTATTATGCATCTCTGATTTAAGATTATTTAAACTTGCAATATATTTATCAGTATTTTTCTTGTACTTGTCTTTATTATCAGGATCTATTGCAACTAGTCCATTTGATACATTCTCTACCTGCATTATATAATTAGAAATAGAAACCCATATATGAGGATTAACATCATCGTGATGGTGATTATGACCATCATGACTAGTATTATGAGAATCAATATCGTCGTGATAATTTTCTTTTATTAAGTCTATTCCTTTACTTGAATCTATTACGTTTTTTTGGGGGAACTCTTCAAATATTTTATCCATAAAAGTTTCCATTCCAGCACCATTTATAATAACAGCGTCAGCTGTCTCTATATTCTTCATATCCTCAGTTTTAAGTTGAAAATCATGAAGACAACCAGTGTTTTGTTCAGACATATTTAAAACTTCAACATTATCGATACCATCAGTAATATTAAGAGCCATAATATATATTGGATAAAAAGTAGTAATTATTTTAACCTTATTTGAATCCTTTTTGCTATTTACACAAGATGTAAAATTTATAGAAATAATAACAGAAAGTATAATCAACAATAATCTTTTTATACTCAAATAATGCACCTCCATTATAAAATCATACCTATATATAATAATACACTTTAGAAAACGTGTCAATTTTCAGATTAACATTTTTATTTAGTATAAAAATATAAAAATGAGTTTTAAGTATTAACAAAAAAGACCATTGTAAAATACATCGCTCCTCAAAAAATCAGACTTTTTGAGGTCATCTCGTTTTACAACAGTCTTTCTTAGATTTATTAATATTAATACTTATTTAGTTCCTTCTATAACTGCAACCGCACAAGCAACAGTAGCTCCAACCATCGGGTTATTGCCCATTCCAATAAGACCCATCATTTCAACATGAGCAGGAACAGAAGACGAACCTGCAAATTGAGCATCACCATGCATACGACCCATAGAGTCTGTTAAGCCATAAGAAGCAGGACCTGCAGCCATATTATCTGGATGTAAAGTACGTCCTGTTCCACCTCCGGATGCAACCGAAAAGTATTTTTTACCATTTTCATTTGCCCATTTTTTGTATGTTCCCGCAACTAAATGCTGAAAACGTGTTGGATTTGTTGAGTTTCCAGTAATAGAAACATCTACACCTTCATGCTTTAAAATTGCTACGCCTTCAAGAACATCGTTAGCACCATAACAACGTACAGCAGCTCTCTCTCCCTTAGAAAATGCCTTTTCTTCAACAATTTTCAGATCACCAGAAAAGAAGTCATATTCTGTTTTTACATAAGTAAATCCGTTAATTCTAGAAATAATATAAGCAGCATCTTTTCCCAGACCATTTAATATAACTCTAAGAGGTTCTTTTCTTGCTTTATTTGCTGTTCTAGCAATTCCTATAGCACCCTCTGCGGCAGCAAAAGATTCGTGTCCTGCTAAAAATGCAAAACATTTTGTTTCATCTCTTAAAAGCATTGCTCCAAGATTACCATGACCTAATCCAACCTTCCTTTGTTCTGCAACAGAACCAGGTATACAAAAAGCCTCTAAGCCTATACCTATTGCCTCAGCTGCTTCAGCCGCTGTTTTAACACCTTTTTTTAACGCTATAGCACAACCTAACGTATATGCCCAACTTGCATTTTCAAAAGCAATTGGTTGCACACTTTTTACTATAGCATCTGCATCTACACCATTATCTAAACATAATTTTCTAGCATCTTCAAGACTGGCAAGGCCATACTCTAAAAGACACTTTTCTATTTTGGCGATTCTTCTTTCTTTACCTTCAAATATAACATCATTAGCCATAAAGTTTGTCCTCCTTATAATGTATGGTCTTAATTACTCTTCACGTGGATCTATATATTTAGCAGCGTCATCATATCTACCATATGTTCCTATATTGTTATTATAGGCATCGTTAGGGTTAGTTCCGTGACGGATATCTTCAAGCATTTTTCCTACTCTAACAAATTTATATCCAATAACTTCATCATTTTCATCTAAAGCCATAGATATAATATATCCTTCCGCCATTTCCATATATCTAACACCTTTTAACTTTGTGCTAAACATAGTCCCAACTTGAGAACGGAGTCCTTTTCCTAAATCTTCAAGTCCAGCACCAACAGGGAGACCATCTTCAGAGAATGCAGTTTGGCTACGTCCATAAACTAGTTGTTGAAAAATTTCTCTCATAGCTACATTTATAGCATCGCAAACAAGGTCAGTATTTAAGCATTCTAAAAGAGTTTTTCCTGGTAAAATCTCAGCGGCCATTGCTGCAGAATGGGTCATTCCAGAACAACCGATGGTCTCTACCAAAGATTCCTCTACAATACCATTTTTTACATTAAGAGTCAGTTTACATCCACCTTGTTGAGGTGCACACCAGCCAACACCATGTGAAAGTCCACTGATATCTTTAATCTCATAAGGTTTTACCCATTTGCCCTCTTCAGGAATAGGGGCTGGTCCGTGATTTGGACCTTTTCTTACAGTACACATTGTTTCCACTTCATTGGAATAATTCATAGTCGTACTCCTTTCGATTTAAAGTTTCCGTATTTATTCATACAATTAAAGTATAAACATTTTTTTCTAATTTATCAAGAGGCACAAAAAACATTTTACATGTTTGCTATAAAATTTATCATTAAATCTATTTGTTGATTATAATTTCTAAATCAACCTGACACAAAATATTATAGTACATAATAAAAAGTACTTGCTATATAGAAAAACATCTATACATAAAATACTATAACGTAACCTTAAAAGTATGTATAATTTGTTAATACGTTTAAAAAATGATATAATATTTACTATAAAAGGTTATAAAAAGGAGAAAACAATTTGAAACTACTAGTATTAGATGGAAATAGTATACTAAACAGGGCTTTTTACGGAGTAAAAGGCCTTGCAAATAAAAAAGGTTTTTTCACTAATGGTATATATGGTTTTTTAACTATGTTTAACAAAATAAAAGAAGAAACTCTACCAGATGCAGTTGCTATAGCCTTTGATGTTAAAAAGCCCACATTCAGACATGAAGCGTTTAAAGGATACAAGGCTAAAAGAAAAGGCATGCCTGACGATCTAGCTAAACAACTTCCCGTTTTAAAAGAACTATTAAAATATCTAGGTTATACAATATTGGAATGCGAAGGATTCGAAGCAGATGATATTTTAGGAACGCTTGCAAAAAAATGCAGACAGTCCGGTAACGAGTGTATAATTGCAACTGGAGATAGAGATAGTTTACAATTAGTAAACGAAAAAGTTTCTGTTAGAATAGCCTCAACAAAATTTGGAAAACCTGAAGTAACACTATTTGACACAGAAAAAATATTAGAAGATTACAAAGTGAACCCACAACAGTTAATAGATATTAAAGCTATTCAAGGGGATACCTCCGATAATATTCCAGGAGTCCCAGGAATCGGCCAAAAAGGGGCTAGCGAGCTTATTCAAAAATTTGGAAGTCTAAGTTATATATATGACAATATTGATGCTATAGATATTAAAGAAGGTATGAGAAAAAAACTAAAAGATGGTAAGGAAAGTGCTTACATGAGTAGAATGTTAGGAACTATAAGAGATGATGTTCCTATAAATACAAATATAACAGATTTTATTCCTAAAAACATAGATAAAGATAACGCTTTTAATCTTATGACTGAATTGGAAATGTTTTCACTAATTGATAAAATGAACCTAAAATCAGAACTTACCCAACCCGATTCTTTAAATAAAAATATTAAGTATGAGATCCAGAATAACAATGTAGACTTAAAAAAACTATATAATAAACTTAAAGAAAACAAAAAAGTTATTTTTTTATGCGAAATAGAAAAATCTATTTTATCAGTCAATATTATTATAGACAACACAATTTATTTAATAAAAGACTGTCATAAATCATTTGAAAGTTTCTTAAAAGACTTATTTCAAAATAAAAATATAAAAAAACAAACCTATAATATTAAGCCTATTATTTCTGCGGCTAATCAAATGAACATAACCTTAGAGAATATAGATTTTGATGCTATGCTTGCATCTTATCTTATAAATCCTTCATCATCTGATTATAGCCTTAGTTATTTGAGTAATGTTTATAACCTGTCTACTCCAAATTTTGAAGATGAAAAAAATCAAATGATCTTATCTAATCTTATAATATTAAATGATATTATAAATATATTGAAAAAAGAAATAAAAGATAATCTTCAAGAAGACTTATTAAATAAAATAGAAATCCCGCTTGCAAGGGTTTTATCTAATATGGAAAATATCGGATTTAAGGTTTCAGCAAATGGTATTAAAGAATATAGCAAAATCCTAGAAATGAAAATACTAGCGCTAGAATCACAAATATATAGTTATGTGGGATACGAATTTAAAATAAATTCACCAAAACAATTAGGAACAGCTCTTTTCGAAAACCTAGGTCTACCATCAGGCAAAAAAACTAAAACTGGTTATTCAACAAGCGCAGATGTATTAGATGGAATAAAATATATGCATCCAATTGTTGAGGATGTTTTAAATTATAGAACTTTATCAAAATTAAAGTCTACTTACTGTGACGGAATGCTTAAAGTTATAGAAAGTGACGGCAGAATCCATTCAAAATTTAATCAGGTTGAAACCAGAACAGGAAGAATAAGTTCAACAGATCCAAATCTACAAAATATTCCGGTAAGAACTGAAATTGGACGTGAACTTAGAAAATTTTTTATCGCAAAAGAAAACTGTGTTTTAGTTGATGCTGACTATTCTCAGATTGAATTAAGAGTTTTGGCCCACATTGCCGACGATGAAAATATGATAAACGCATTTAAAAGTGATAAGGATATTCATTCTATAACCGCTTCTCAAGTATTTAACATTCCCGAAAATATGTTAACACCTATTATGAGAAACCGAGCTAAGGCCGTAAACTTTGGAATTGTATATGGAATAAGTGCATTTTCTTTATCAAAGGATATTGGTGTTACCGTTAAAGAAGCTAAAGAATATATAAATAATTATCTTTCGCATTATTCAGGAGTTAAAGAGTACATGCAACGCTCTATTGAAGAGGCGGAAAAACTTGGATACTCACAAACAATGTTTAATAGACGAAGATATTTGCCAGAATTAAAATCATCAAATTTTAATTTAAGATCTTTTGGAAAACGAGTAGCGATGAATATGCCTATACAAGGAACTGCTGCTGATATTATAAAAATAGCAATGATTAAAGTTGAAAATCGACTTAAAAAGGAAAACTTAAATTCTAAGCTCATTTTACAAGTCCACGATGAATTGATTGTAGAATCACCGGAAAATGAATCCCAAAAAGTAGCAAAAATATTAAGAGAAGAAATGGAATCTGCAGTTAGTTTAAAGGTTCCTCTTGTTGCTGAAGCCTCTATAGGTAAAACTTGGTATGATGCTAAAATATAAATTTTAAGGATATGAGTTGAAATTATGAAAAGAATTTTATTTATATGTACTGGTAATACGTGTCGAAGTCCTATGGCAGAAGGTATATTTAAAAAAATATCAAACTCTAATAAATACACAGCTGAAAGTGCAGGATTAATGGTATCTAATGCATCAAGTGCTTCCAATGATGCTATAAATGTTTGTCAAGAAATTGGCATTGATATAAGCAATCATAAATCAAAGTCTATAACAGAAGTTAAAGATATAAACGATATATATTTATTTGTTGTCATGACTAATGAGCACAAAAACGTTTTAAAAAATGTTGGTATAGACGATTCCAAAATAGTAGTTCTAGGTGGAGGAATTCCAGACCCATATATGATGGGAATAGACAAATACAGAATTACAAGAGACTCAATAAAAACTGCAATTGAAGAATTATATGAAAAATTAGAGACGATTTAATATGATCTTAAAAATGGATATAACCCATATTGATGACATAGTTAATATAGAGAAAATCTGTTTTAATTCTCCCTGGTCTTATGAAAATATTAAAGAAGAATTAAATAATCCAAATGCATATATTATTGTATTTAGAGATAACTCTAAAATTTTAGGATACGCAGGAATGTATTCCGTTTACGGTGAAGGCTATATATATAATATAGCTGTTTTACCCGATTTTAGGAACAGAGGAATAGCAAAATCTCTTTTGGATGATCTTTTAAAATATTCATTTTCAAAAAAACTCGAATTCTTATCTTTAGAGGTTAGAGTTTCTAATATAGCAGCCATAAACTTATATAGTCATAAAGGGTTCGAAAATATGGGAATAAGAAAATCATTTTATTCTAATCCAAAAGAGGATGCCTTCATTATGACTAAATTTTTTAAAAACGAAAGGAATAGCAAATGAAAATTCTTGCAATAGAAAGTTCCTGTGATGAAACTGCCGCCGCTGTGGTCGAAAATGGCAGAATAGTTAGATCTTCTGTGATAGCGTCACAGGTTGAAGAACACAAAATTTATGGTGGAGTAGTACCAGAAATTGCATCCAGACGTCATGCTGAAGCCATTGTCGACGTTGTTGATCAAGCTATTAAAGATGCTGATCTTTCGTTAAATAATATAGATGCAATAGCAGTCACTTATGCACCAGGTCTAATAGGTGCACTATTAGTGGGAGTAAACTTTGCTAAAGGATTATCTTTTGCAACTAATTTACCCTTAATTCCTGTACATCATTTGAGATCTCATATTGCATCTAATTATATATCTAATTTGAGTCTTGAGCCTCCATTTTTGTGTCTGGTTGTGTCTGGAGGTCATAGTCATATTATAGAAGTCAAAGGATATACAGATTTGAAAGTTATTGGAAAAACTCGTGATGATGCTGCCGGCGAAGCTTTTGATAAAGCTGCCAGGGCTATGGGTATGTCTTACCCTGGTGGGATACATTTAGATAAAATTGCAGAAAGCGGTAATCCTAATGCATTTGAACTTCCACATCCAAAAGTTAGCGGTTCTAAATACGACTTTAGTTTTTCCGGATTAAAAACAGCTATTATTAACCAAATTCATAACTCTAAACAAAAAGGAATAGAACTAAATATAGC
>CAKSGI010000035.1 GCA_934454005.1 uncultured Eubacteriales bacterium
GCCATGCCCTTTAAGCCAAAACCTGCCGATACCGCCAAAGCACAAGCCGATATCCTAGCTCCTACATAGGATTCGTAAAGATCTGCTCCCATGCCAGCTACATCACCAACATTATCACCAACATTATCAGCTATAACAGCTGGATTTCTTGGATCATCTTCAGGAATTGAATTTTCAACTTTACCAACAAGATCTGCTCCAACATCTGCAGCCTTTGTAAATATTCCACCACCAACTCTTGCAAATAAAGCCATTGCAGATGCACCCATACCAAAAGTTAGCATAGCGGACGATATAGCCTGAGCTTGCTGTTCAATAGTTAAATCTTTATAAAAAAATCTTAGTATATAATACCATATGGACATATCTAGCATTCCAAGGCCAACCACAGTAAATCCCATTACTGCACCAGCAGAAAAAGCAACCTTTAAACCTTTATTAAGGCTTTTTTGCGCTGCTGTTGCGGTCCTAGAATTAGCCTGTGTTGCAATTTTCATACCAATATATCCAGACAATGCAGAAAAAAATCCTCCGGTAACAAATGCAACTGGAATAAATGGATTAACAAGCTTAAAAACTGCTAACATACCAAGAACTACAAACATAATTGCAAAAAATATAGAAACCCCTTTATACTGACGTTTTAAATATGCGCTAGCTCCGGTTCTAATAGATAAAGCTATTTTTTTAACCTCATCAACACCTTCGCCTTCCTTTAAAACTTTCCAGGCCAAAAAACCAGCAAACAATAGCGCTAAAATAGCACCTAATGGAGCCCATAGCATTAAATCCATAAAATACACCTCTTTTATTTTTTATAATTTACGTATAATTACCAGTTATGGTTATTATATCATATATATCATAAAAGTAAAGTAAGAAATTTATTACATCGATGATTAAATTAGTATTACCGTTTATTTGTAAATAATAATATTATTTTATTGACTTTTTTACATAATAAAGATAAAATTACTCAATAGAAATAAAAAAAACGGAGGTAGATACAACATGAACAAAAAAGGTAAAATAGGAGTGAATTCAGAAAATATTTTTCCTGTTATAAAAAAGTGGCTGTATTCTGACAAAGACATTTTTTTAAGGGAACTAGTTTCTAATAGCTGCGACGCTATCAAAAAACTAGAGAGTCTAATGACCATAGGCGAAGCTAAAGAAGAAAATACTAAACCTAGAATTGAAGTTATTTTAGATAAAGAAAACAAAACTCTCTGTATAACTGATAACGGTATTGGAATGACCGAAGATGAAGTTGAAAAATATATAACTCAAATAGCTTTTTCTGGTGCTGAAGACTTTATAAGCAAATATAAAGACAAAACAGATGCTAATACTGGAATTATAGGTCATTTTGGTCTTGGATTTTATTCCGCTTTTATGGTTTCAGATCTAGTAGAGATAGAAACTCTTTCTTTTAAAGAAAATGCAAAACCTGTACATTGGCAATCTAATGGAAGTACAGATTATGAAATCGATAATGGCAACAAAACTAGCCATGGAAGCACAATCATCTTGCATATAAATGATGACTCTAAAGAATTTTTAGATGCATTTAAACTAAGAGAAATGCTAAGAAAATATTGTTACTTTATGCCATACGAAATATACTTTAAAGATTTAAGCGAAACAAAAGAATCTAAAGATAAAACTGAAGAACCTGTTAATAATACAACTCCCCTTTGGCTTAAACTTCCTAAAGATTGCACTGATGAGGAATATATATCTTTTTACAAAGAAGTCTTTTTCGATTTAAATGATCCTTTGTTTTGGATACATTTAAATGTTGATTATCCTTTTAATTTAAAAGGCATTTTATATTTTCCTAAACAAACTAATAAATTAGAAGTAACTCCTGGAGAAATCAAACTATTCAGCAATCAAGTTTATATAGCAGATAATATTGAAGAAGTCGTTCCTGAATTTTTAATGTTATTAAAAGGAGTAATCGATTGCCCTGATCTACCGCTAAATGTTTCGAGAAGTTTTTTGCAAAACGATTCAGACGTTGCAAAAATTTCAAGGCATATTTCTAAAAAAGTATCAGACAAATTACATTCTATTTTCAATAAAGATAGAACTCAATACGAAAAATATTGGGATGATATATCTCCATTTATAAAGTTTGGATGCATAAAGGATGAGAAATTTTACGATAAAGTAAAAGATATTATTCTTTTCAAAACCATAAATGATAAATATTTAACAATCACTGAGTGTCCAAAGTCAGATAGTAAAATATTCTATGTTACAGATGAAAATGTGCAATCTCAATACATTCGTATGTTTAAAGAAAATAATAAAGATGCTATTTTATTAACTCATAGCATAGATCAACATTTTATAACATTTTTGGAATACAAAGAAAATGATATTAAATTTACAAGAATAGATTCTGATATAAGTTCTGATTTAAAGGACTCTACAAACCATCAAGAAGAAACAAACTCAAAAATAATTGACATATTTAAAGAATCTTTAAACAATAGTGATCTAGATATTAAACTTGAACATTTAAAATCTTATAATACTCCTGCTATTATACTTATATCTGAAAACGAACGTAGAATGCAGGAAATGAGTGAAATGTATGGCTCAATGTTTGGAAACATACCAAAAACTAAATCTACGCTTGTATTAAATATGGAAAACAGTGTTATTAAGTCTATACCTGATCTTCCTTCAGATATCCAAAAAATCACATGCATGCATGTATATGATTTGGCCTTACTAAGCAATAAAAAACTTACATCAAATGAAATGCATAATTTTATAAATCGAAGTGTAAAAATGCTCGAAATATTATCTAAAAAAAATAAAAGCTAAACTAGTTACAAGAATAAAAGTCGTTTTACAGGGTAACTTAATACCGGTGATGAATTTTGAAACGACTAAAACAAGATTTAGCAATTTTTATTTCAAGTGGAATTTTATATTGTTTTATCGAAATACTGTGGAGAAGATATACACATTGGACTATGGCTATAATAGGTGGATTATGTTTTTTAGTACTTTTTAGAATATTTAATATACTCAAAAATACTCCATTATTTATAAAATGTATAATTGGTTCAGGTGTTATTACAAGCATTGAGTTTATTTCTGGATGCATTGTAAATATATGGCTTAGAATGAATGTTTGGGATTATTCTACACTTCCTATAAATGTTTTAGGACAAATATGTATTATATATAGCTTTTTATGGGGATTATTATCTATACCTATAGTGTATTTATCAAACAAAATAAATAAATTTCAGACAAAACTTAATCAAAATTAACATTTAACTCCATAAACTTTTGTAATCCATATTTTATTATTATTAACTATTAAATTGTTGAGTTCAAACTAAAGACCATACAGAATTACCAATTATTTTCTGTATGGCCTTTTTAGCACATTTAATTGTTGTAATAAATGTTAATATCCTGTAAAATTAAACTAGTTGATTATGATATTCAAAGGAGTGTAAAAAATAATGGATTCAATCCAAGTTGGAGTGCTTTCAATATTACCACCTATAATTGCAATAATTTTAGCACTCATCACTAAAGAAGTTATATCTTCTATTCTTATAGGTATATTCTCTGGTGCCTGTATATATTCGTTTAACACTGGTGGAGGAGTAATAAAAGCTGTTGAAGTAACATTTTCTCTTATGTGCGAAAAATTGGGAGATAATGCTTTTATTATAATATTTTTAGCACTACTAGGAGCTCTCGTTGTTATTATAACAGAAGCCGGTGGCTCTCAAGCTTATGGTAACTGGGCATCGAAAAAAATACGTTCAAGATCTCTCACACAATTATCTACTGTAGCTCTTGGGATGTTAATATTTATAGATGATTATTTCAATTGTTTAACTGTTGGAACTGTTATGAGACCCGTTACAGATAAACAAAAAATTTCTAGAGTAAAGCTTGCTTATCTCATAGATTCAACTTCAGCACCTATTTGCATTATTGCCCCAATATCCAGTTGGGCCGCATCCGTTGTATCATATATGGATGGCGTTGGATTAAATGGGATGTCCACATTTGTACAAACCATACCATTTAATTTATATTCTCTACTAACAATAGTAACTGTACTTCTTGTTTCTACAAGAAATTTAGATTTTGGTAAAATGGCTATATTCGAAAACAATGCTATAAAAAATGATAACTTGGCAACTGAAATAAAAAATAAAAAGGATCATTCTAACAATGACACAACAATAAAAATATCAAATAAAGGAAAGGTAATTGATCTTATTTTACCAATACTATCATTAATAGTCTTCTCTATACTCTCTATGCTTTATATTGGTGGATACTTTTCAACTAAAATATCTCTATTAGAAGCTTTTAGCAATACAGATTCTGCCCGAGCCATTACTTATGGAGCATTTGTAGCATTGATAGTAGCATTTATAATGTTTATACCAAGAAAATTATTGTCATTCAAAGAATTCATGGACGGAATAACAGAAGGAATAAAAACTATGGTTCCTGCATTTATTATCCTTACACTGGCATGGACAATAAGCGGTATTTGTAGAGATTTATTAAGCACTGGTCAATATGTTGGTGATTTGTTCAAATCATCAAATATACCTGTTATGCTATTGCCATGCATCGTTTTTGTAATAGCTGGATTTTTATCATTTGCAATGGGAACATCATGGGGAACTTTTGGCATACTAATCCCTATTGTTGTTATGGTTTGTGAAAAAGCTGCCCCGGAATTAATGATTATAACACTTTCTGCTACATTAGCAGGTTCGGTGTTTGGAGATCATTGTTCTCCAATATCAGATACTACTATATTATCTTCTACTAGTTCTGGATGTAATCATATGGACCACGTGTCTACTCAAATCCCCTATGCATCCTTAGTTGCTTTTGTTTGCTTTATCGGATATTTAATAGCCGGTATAAGTAAAAACTCAGTAATTACCCTTATATCATCAATTATATTAATATCTATTTTCTTAATGATTTTCCATAAACTTAGCAATAAAAAACTTCATTTAAACAATAGCAAATGATTTTTATACTATAAAATATTTATTTGCATATGTTTTAAATTATTGGTATAATTAATTTATAAAATTTGGAGGTGTAAATCTTAAATGGATTTTAATTTTCTTGGAGAGGGCAATCAATTTTGGGCAAATATGTTGATTTCTATTTGTATTTTTGGAGGAGCATATCTTATCATTTTTAGGCCTCAACAAAAAAAGAAAAAACAAGAAGAAGCTATGAGAAGGGATCTTCAAATAGGTGACGAAATAACCACTATTGGTGGAATCGTTGGAAAGGTCATTAGCATAAAAAACGATACACAATCTTTAATAATAGAAACAAGCATTGACAGAAGTAAACTACATATTAAAGACTGGGCAATTGCTAGTAGGGATAATGTAAGACCTGATGAAGCTACTGAAAAAAAATAGCAAAACTAAAACTAAATAAAGAATAATTTCAACCTTCAAAATAATATATATTACAAACCATATTATTTTGGAGGTATTTTAATTGAGATCTGACAAAACTATGTCATTAGAAAATAACATACTAAAATCAATTAAAGCAATTCTAATTAGCACTATTATTGGTATTTTTATTTCTATGATGGTATTAATAGTCTCCTCATTTTTATTTGTAAAATCTAAAAATTTACCATCATCAGTTATTTCTCCTTTTACAATAGCTACAAGTGCATTAGGAGCATTTATAAGTGGATATATTAGCTCAAGAATAATAAAAAGTAATGGTTTATTACTTGGAATGATATCTGGCTTTTTAATGTTTGTTATTATTTTTGTATCTGGATTAATGATGTTTAATGGAGAAATTACAACTTTATCACTTGTCAAATTAACATCTATGCTACTTACTGGTGCTATAGGCGGAATAGCAGGAGTAAACAAAAAATCTAGAAGATAAAAATTAGGTATTGGAATTTGCAAAATTATATATTATAATATTTATATAAAAATATTATATAAGGAGGAATTGTGTTGAAACATATTAAAACTATTAATAAAGCTGATCTTAAAAATAGTGCTATAAAGGGCGGTTGCGGAGAATGCCAAGCCTCGTGCCAGTCAGCATGTAAAACTTCTTGTACTGTTGCAAATCAAAAATGTGAAAGAAAATAGTTTATCTTAAGGGACAGAATAAACTGTCCCTTAAATTTATTTTAAATTTAAAATGGAGGATTTATGATACACAAGTATAAACTTAACGGCTACAATATAGCACTCGATGTTAATAGTGGTGCTATTCATATAATTGATGACATTTCTTTTGATATTTTAGACTTATTGGACAACAATAATTTTACAGAAAATATAGATTCTAAAATCATTAAAAATTTATTACCTACTTATAATAAAAAAGATATTATTGATTCGTATAATGAACTTTATAATCTTTATAAAAATGGCCAGTTATTTTCAGAAGACGAATATGAACCTTTTACTAAAATGATGAAAGACTCTCCTATAAAAGCTATGTGCTTAAATGTATCTCACGATTGCAATTTAAGATGTGAATATTGTTTCGCAGCAAAAGGTGATTTTGGTCAAGGAAGAATGTTAATGCCATTTGAAATCGGGAAAAAATCAATTGATTTTTTAATAAAAAATTCCGGTAAACGCCATAACCTAGAGGTTGATTTTTTTGGTGGAGAACCTTTAATGAATTTTGAGGTTGTTAAACAAATCATTGACTATGCAAGAAGTTTAGAAAATCAATATAACAAAAAATTTAGATTTACTATTACAACAAATGGATTATTATTAACAGACGACAAAATAGAATATATAAATAAAGAAATGTCTAATGTAGTTTTATCTCTTGATGGAAGAAAAGAAATAAACGATAATTTACGTATTACTCCTAATCACAAAGGTTCTTATGATACTATAGTTCCTAAATATCAAAGGCTTGTAAACTCCAGAGGTGATAAGGATTACTATGTTAGGGGAACATTCACAAAATATAATCTAGACTTCACAAAAGATGTACTGCATATGGTCAAACTTGGATTTGATCAACTCTCTATAGAACCTGTTGTATCTGATAAAGAACTGGAATATTCAATTAAAGAAGACGATTTACCTAAAGTTTTTGAAGAGTATGAACATCTAGCAAAAGAAATTATAAAAAGACGAAAAAATAATGAATACTTTAATTTTTTTCATTTTATGATAGATTTAAATCAAGGTCCATGTGCAATAAAAAGACTTCGTGGATGCGGATGTGGAAATGAATATATAGCTATAACTCCAACTGGAGATATATTTCCATGTCATCAATTTGTAGGAAGTAATGAATGGAAAATGGGAAACTTAAACGATAATACATTCAACCTAGAAATCAAAGATAAATTTTCAAAAGCAAATGTATATACAAAAAAAGACTGTAAAAATTGTTGGGCTAAATTTTATTGTAGTGGTGGATGTAATGCAAATAATTTTCAATCTGAAAATAATATATTGCATGCACATCAAATCTCATGCGAACTTGAGAAAAAAAGATTGGAATGCGCTATCATGATTCAAGCTGCATTAAGTTGATTTTTTACATAAATTTGGAGATGATTTTTATATTATGGACAACCATACTTACGGATTTATTGGTGCGGGAAATATAGCTACATCGATTATCAAAGGAATTATTACCAAAAATATTTGTAACCCGCACCAAATAACCGTTTTCGATATTGATAAAAATAAACTCATAAATATTTCCAAGTTAAGAGTAAATATTGTAGATAATCCTAAACAATTAGTTACAAAAAGTGATTATATTTTTCTCGCTATAAAACCACAAAATTTTCGAGAAGTCATTAATGAAATAAAAGATTCTATATCAGAAAAAAATACAATAATCTCTATAGCCGCTGGAATTACAACTGATTATATCCTCAACAATATAAAAAATAAATGCCCTATCATAAGAGCGATGCCAAACACTCCCTTATTACTATCAAAAGGAGCTACTGCAATTTGTAAAACCCAAAATGTAAAAGATGAGGACTTTTATAGAATATACAATATATTTTACTCATGCGGCACATGTGAAATCATAGATGAAAATAAAATGGATTATATCGTATCTATTAGTGGTAGTAGTCCTGCTTATATATTTTTGATGGTAAAAGCCATGCTTGAATTTTCTATCAGTAAGAATATTGATAATAAATTAGCTTTAAATCTAATATGTCAAACTTTAGAAGGCTCTGCTGCAATGTTACGATCCTCAGGATTTACTCCCAATGAACTAATCAAAATGGTTTCTTCTCCTAATGGAACTACTATTAAAGCACTTGAATCTCTTAAAAATAATAAATTTTATAATAGTATTATTTTTGCAATGGAAGAATGCTCTAACAGATCTAAAGAACTTTCAAAATATTGATATCATAAATTAAATAAAATTACCATATCTATAAAAGGTATGGTAATATTTTTTTACTAGATATTATCTTAAAAGAAAGTTAAACTTAGGAGAATATCAATGAAAAAGAAAATAATTTCAAATTTAAATCAAAAAAGAAAAACTTTTTTAAAATTAATTTTAGAAAATAAGCTTTTATCTATATTAATTATAATATTATTATCAGGAATGATCGTAGGTACAATTTGTACTAAATTTTCGGATGAAGACCTTACAGAAAAATTAGATTTTCTTTTTGCAAGTAGTCTAAAAGCTCGTTTAGGTCAATCAATGATAGACACATTTATAGCATCCTTTACGTCCTCTTTCATATTTACAGCAACTTTAATATTTATGGGGTTATCAATTTGGGGGATCGCCCTTATTCCAATTGTCCCTTTTATCAGAGGATTTGGACTAGGCCTGATTGCTGGTTTTCTATACTCTCATTATGGATTTAAGGGCGTATTATTCCACATATTAGTCCTACTTCCAGGTATTTTTCTATCATCAATAGGAATTATTTTAGAATCAAAGTATTCTCTCAATCTATCTTCAAGAATAATATCTACATTCTCTTCAAAAAGAATATCAGAAAATAGTCGGAAAACTTTAAAAATATATTTTTTAAGAAGCAGTTACATATTTACTATCCTTGCTATATCTTCTTTTATTGATACAATCTTAAACACTTTATTCGTAGGGTTGTTCCATTTTTAAATAAAAACAAAACCTTACCACACGGGCAAGGCTTTATTTCAAAATATTATAACTATTTAATCAGGAAAAATGTTCTATAATTTTTTGGTTAACGTAAAGCCAACCTTTCCACCCCAAATGAAAAAAATCCTCTAAAAAATACGGTTCATATTCTTTATCTCGTAAGTCTAAATAATTAAATCCATAATCGTCGGCTATACTTTCTAATTCATCATACAACTCTATTCTTTTATTCTGTGTTAAACCTGTATAATCATAGTAGTATCCATTTGTTGGTATAAACACTATATAAGGATCTATGTTACTTTGTTTAAATAAATCCAAAAGTACTTTATAATCGTCTAATTCATTTGATTTTAATAACTCAACTTTACTATATGCATTTTTCATTTTATCAAGTTTGTCGGAAAAATAATTAAAGTAAGAATCTATAATGTAAAAACTATTATTTGTACAAGCTGCTTCCCCATCCTTTTGAGCCTTTATAGTTTCTTCTTCCCAATTAATATTTTTTATATTTTTCCTTGAATAGTTACTAAATTCATTTATAACTTTATATGAATTATGTTTGTCTTTTATAGTTAAAAATTTTTTATCGAAAATATAATAAGGCTTCAAGCATAACAATAAAAATTTAGAAATAAATTTGTCATGCGAATATAATTCAGAATATAAACATGGTTTAGCTGTTTTAGCTTCTGTAGATAATAACGACGTACTTCTTTTACAAACATATTTTTTTATATCTTCACTCACATTTTTATTGTCCATAAATTCATAGAACTGTAAATTTGAAAAATTTGATTGATATCCTTTTTCATCTATTTCTCCTCTTAAAAACCACTGAAGTGACACAAAAAATACTATTTTTTTGCCTTTAAAATCCTTAGATAAAGCCCCTACTTTTATTACATCCAATAAGCTTTGTGTTCCTGCTGTACCAAATAAGTCTACATCTAAATTTAAATCAGTATTAGGAAACATATTTGCAGGATTTTGTGGAATATGATTTGCATTAGAAAGTTCTGAAGTTCCAAGTAAAATTAGATCTCCTCTTTTTGCATTATTTTTTAAAATAACTAAACCATTATTCATTTCAGCTATATTATACGTACTTGCAAGTGTGCTATTATATTCCCTGAATAAGTGTTCATCAAGATATTTATTATATTCCATCAAGATAGCAATAATAATTAGTATAGGGATAGCAATAAATGAAAATAATTTAAATAATTTTTTAGTCATTCTATACTGCACCTCTCTAAAGAACATGAATTAATATCATTGATAAACTTAATATAATGTTTTTTAAAAATTATTATATACAAATGAAATTTCTCCACTTTTACTCTCAAGAAAAGCTAATAAAATCGCTAAAGAAACAATTGTTACAATAATAAGTTTAAAAATATAGCTTTTATAAATCTTATGAAAAATGTTTAACAATTTGTTCGTCAACATATAGCCATCCACTCCATCCTAAATGCATAACATCTGCCAAAAAATATGGTTCATATTCTTTATCTTGTAAATTTAAATAATCAAATTCATAACTCTTGGTAATATTTACAAGTTCATTATAAAACTTATTACGCTTGTCCTTGCTAAGCCCTGTATAATCATAATAATAACCGTTTGTTGGAATAAACACTATATAAGGGTTTACACCTGTTTGTTTAAAGATTTCTAATAATACTTTATAATCATTAAATTCTTTAGATTTAAGCAAATCTACATTATTATTAGAGTTCTTTACTTTATCAATTACTGGCAAAAGATAATCTGTATAGTATGAATCAAATGCATAAAATTCATTATTAGTGCACTCAGATTTACCTAATTCCTGAGCTTTTACAAACTCCTCTTCCCAGTTTATAGTTTTTATTTCTTTTTTAGGTGAATTTTTAAATTTTTTAATAACTTTGTATGAAGTATGTTTGTCCTTTAACTTTAAAAAATGCTCATAAAAGTTATAATATGGTTCTAAACACTTAAAAAATATTTTCGAAACAGAGTCAGTCCTAACATAAAATTTAGAATAAAAATAGGGTTTTGTTTCAGCGGTTAAAAGAGAAGTATTTCTATTACAAACATACTCTTTCACACTATTACTTATATTTTTATTATTCATAAATTCATAAAATTGCACTTCCGAAAAATGTGCTCTAAATGCATTTACATCTATTTCTTCATTTAAAAACCACTGAGGCGATACAAGAAAAACTATCTTTTTATTTTTGAAATCATCTGATAATGCTCCAACCTTTATTGCATTCAAAAGGCTCTGTACTCCTGCTCTTCCTACTAAGTCTATATTAGAATTCAAGTCTGTGTTAGGAAACATATTTGCTGCATTTTGAGGAATATGATCTCCATTTGCCATTTCAGATGAACCAAGCAGTATTATATCACCGTTATTAGCATTATTTTTTAAAATTGCTATACCTTTATTCATTTCATCTATACCATATATACTTGCAAAACTGCTATTATAATCACTCAAAATATGTTCATTAAGATAAAAATCGTAAACTATAAATACAGTGCCTACAATAATAATAGGAACTAAAAATAAGCCTAAAACTTTAATTACATACTTACTTATCATTATTAATTTACCTTACTCTGTAAGAAACTAATAAAATTGTTAACAGTAGAAATATCAGATTTTTCAAAATCCGTTGGTTGTAATTTTAAATTTAACTTTTCCTCTAATAACAAAATTATATTTATAGTGGAAAGTGAATCCATAAGACCAGCATCAAATAAATCTAAATCTAAGTCTTCTTTTATCTCATCAGTTTCACATATTTCCTCTAAAATTTCGATTGCAATTTCCTTCAAATTTTCCATAATTTAACCCCCATTAAAATTTAAATAAGTAACCAGAAAATATTAACATTCCAAAAGCTATTACTTGAAAACATATTATTCTGCTTACAATATCATAATATCTACTCTTTTTAAATTTTCTATACGTTTTTGATTTTATATAGACATCTGTTAACAAAAGCATCAATCCTTGATATACACCATAAGCTATATAATAAAGATAAAACCCATGCCAAATTCCCATTGTAGTCATTGTCAACATATATCCACATCTAACAGCAACCTTTTTGCTTTTAAATGTTTTATTTCTAAGTGTATTTAAAACAAATCTGCTAAATAAATAATCTCCAAACCACTTTGATAGTGATATATGCCATCTATCCCAAAATTCTTTCATATTATGAGATAAAAACGGTTTATTAAAGTTTTCTGGAACTTTTATTCCTAAAATATAACCTGTCCCTATCGCAAAATTTGAATATCCTGCAAAATCAAAAAACAAATAAAAAGTATATGCATACATATATATTATAGTACTAGTTAAAGTTTTTCCTTCAGCTGGTGGTATTTTTTCTAAAACATAACAATTAATCAAAGCTGCAATGGCAAACTTATAAGTTATAGCTAAAAATGTTTTTTTTAGTCCTACAAATAAATAATCATTAATATAAGTATTTGACTCAAGTTTAGTATTTATGTCCTTTTTAAATCTATTGTATCTATCAATAGGACCAGAACTAATAGTTGGAAAAAAAGTTAAAAAATATAAAATTTCAGGGATTGAAAATTCTTTTAGTTTATCATCATGTATTTCGATTATAAGCTGCCAAATTCTAAAACTTATATAAGAGATTCCTATAAAGCCTAAAATTTTATACCTTTCTGAATAAACACACAACTTTATCATAAATATAGGAACCATAGATAAAACAAATATTGTATAATATATTACTTTACTTTTGGTTTTTTTTCTTAAATAATAATATCCTATAATAAGAATGAATTCACACGCTATAAAAATTAAAAACTGTATCATCTGAAAAGATTTCATTCCAAAAATCATACATAAAGCAGGTATAGATACAAACATTCCATAATATTTTATTTTTTTACCACATACTCCAAGTATAACTGCTGGAATAAGTAAAACTCCAAAAATAATGAGGGAAAAAAAGTCCGTATATTGAGCAACTGTCATTATATTTCCTCCAAAAGCTTTTTGCGATTTATTTTTCCATTAGTTGTCATTGGTATTGTGTCGACAAAAATAAATTTTTTAGGTATCATATACGATGGTAAAAATTCTAGTAATTTTTTCCTTATAAGAGACTGTGCCCTTAATTTATTTTCTACAATAAAATTGGGTACTACAAATGCCGTTAAACTCTCAACATTACCATCTTTAAATATAGGAACTACAACAGCATTTTTAATTAAATCCAATTTCATAAAATTATTTTCTATGTCCTCTATTTCTATACGATATCCATGAAGTTTTATTTGGAGATCAATTCTTCCGCAGTAAAATAGTTGACCATCCTTTATGTAACCCTCATCACCTGTACGATAAGATCTGTATAAAACTCCATTAATCTCCCTAGTAGAAAAGACTTTATTAGTTATCTCTGTATTATTAAAATATCCTATACTTACACTATCTCCAACTATTAAAATTTCTCCTCTTTCACC
>CAKSGI010000036.1 GCA_934454005.1 uncultured Eubacteriales bacterium
ATTTATGGTAATCGCTATTATGATAAAAATAGACTCTAGAGGCCCTATATTCTTCAGGCAAGAGCGTGTAACAGAATATGGGCGAGTTTTTAAAATATTTAAATTTAGAACCATGATCAATAACGCAGACAAATTAGGAACACAAGTTACAGTTGAAAATGATTCAAGAATAACAAAAACTGGAAATCTATTGAGAAAAATAAGAATGGATGAAATTCCTCAACTTATAAATATATTAATAGGTGATATGAGTTTTGTGGGAACAAGACCAGAGGTTCTAAAATATGTAAACAGTTATTCTGATGAAATGAAAGCAACTCTATTAATGAAAGCAGGCGTTACATCACTTGCAAGTATAAAGTTTAAAGATGAAGATAAACTTCTCAGTTCTTGTGACAATGTCGATGAAGTTTATATTGACAAAATTTTGCCACAAAAAATGAAATATAATTTAGAATATCTAGAAAATTTTAACTTCTTTTACGATATAAAATTGATGTTTAAAACATTCCTGGCCGTTATAAATTAAACCTAAACTTGGGGAATCTATTACTTATGATTCAATTCATTTGTAGTAGATTCCATAATTTTATTATCTCTCTTTTAATAAATTTATCAAGTACAATTCGCACAATGAATAAAGTGTATCAATCATGACTACAATAACTACGTATAATTCTTAAAAGAGGGTGCAATAATTGGAAAATACCTATATAAATAAACCATTCTGGACTTCTATTAATAAAGTTCCTTATATTTATCCATGGTTATCACATGATGAATCCTCCCAGACTTGTATAATGGGTGGTGGAATAAATGGAGCTCTATGTTGTTTAAAATTTATTTCTTCTGGTATTGATACTATCCTCATATCTGCAGAGCCAATTGCTTCTTCTGCAACCTCAAAATCCTATGGAACAATTCAACTCCATTACAATAAGGGTCTTTATAGTTTGTCCAAAAATATTGGAATCACAAAGGCTATAAAGGTGTATAATCTACTTAAAAAGTCAATTGATGAAATAGAAAATATTTGCCTTTCACTTGACAATCCATGCGGGTTTAAAAGAGGTAATTCATTTTTATTCACAAGAGAAAAAAACAATAACGAACTTTTACAAAAAGAATATATGCTTTTGAAACACAATGGCTTTGATGTTAAATTTATAACAAAAAATGAGGCTTTAGAAAAATTCCCTTTTAAAATAGAATCTGGGATATTATTTAATAATCTAGCAGCAACTGTTGATCCATATCTGTTAACACACGAAATAATAAAAAAATGTGAATCCTTAGGCGCAAGAATTTACGAAAATTCTAAGGTCGAAAAAATAGGTATTAACCATGATATACCTTACCTTGTAACTTCTACTGGCCAAAAAATAAAAACTGAAAGCATCATCTCAACTATTGGAGAAAATGTCTGTAACCTTTTTAATGAATCTAAAACAAAAAGAACAAGTTTTGCAATAGTAACTGAACCTTTAGAAAACTCATCTTGTCTAGACGATACTTGTTTAATTAGTTGTATAGATAGACCTCAAATAAATTTCTCTTCAACAAAAGACAAAAGAATTATAGCTTATGGATTAGATGCAGGCATAGTAGACCCATTTAGAAAATTATCTGGTATATCTAAAACGTCAATAAATAAATTTGATAGTAAAAAATTCGACAGTTTAAGCGAGGGACTGTCTTACTACTTTCCCGGGCTTTACAATTCCTCCACAAAATATGCATTCGCCACGGACTATATACAAACTGAAACCGGTCTTCCCATCTTAGGGTCACTCAAGGAATTTAAAGATTGTTTTTACAGTTTTTGTCCCGGAGAAAATGGTATCCCATTCTCAAATATAACCGCTAATATGCTATTAAATATGCATAAAAACGATTCAACACAAAACAGTTCTCTCTTTAATGCCTCCCTTTAGCCCATATCTAAATAAGCTTTTTTCTATTTAAATTAAATAACACTAAAAAATAATATCAACTACCACATGATTCAACTTGCCTTAAATAGCAATATTAAATCTTAGATAGTTGACAATATTATATATATTATTATAAAGATCTATTTTTCCCAAAAAAGAATAACGCAACCGCTCCAGGTCCAACATGAGAGCCTGTTACAGGCTCGTAGCAAACTGTGGTGCAGTTTCCACAAAATCCTCTCTTCTTTAAACAGTCTAACAAGTACCTAGCACCATTCAAATTATCGGCATGTGCAATACCGATCTCTCTAGCTTTGTCAGTAACAAGCTTTGCATATCTGTCAGCTAATGATTCTAATGCACCTTTTAATCCTCTTGTTTTGCTATACATAACTATTTTCCCTTGATCATTACCAATCAGTAAAGGATGTATCCCTAATAACCCTCCTATTAATGCCGCTGTTCCAGAAATCCTTCCACTTTTCCTTAAATATTTCAAATCATCTACAGTTAAACACTGACACATTTTAGGTACTAACAATTTAACTTGTTTTTTTATATTTTCAATACTCAACTTAAGTTCTATCATCTTTGCTGTCTCTAAAACAAGCATACCCTCACCAAGAGATGCCCCCAACGTGTCAACTATCTCAATTTTACTATTAGGGTATTTACTTTTTAATTCATCCGCTGCAACACAAGATGCATTTATAGTTCCACTAATTCCACTCGACATTCCAACATATATAATGTCATTTCCTAACAATATTTGTTCTTCAAAACGCCTCTTAAACATTTCAGTGTTTATCATAGACGTTTTTACAACTGAACCAGATCTCAATTCATTATAATACGTTTCACCAGCAAATATATCTGTTAATTCATTTTGCTCTTTTCCATCCACTGTATATGTAAGAGGTATTACCTCTATTTGATATTTCTCTATAAAATCTCTTGGTAAATTTGCAGCTGAATCGGTGAAAAGCTGAATCACTTTTAATCTTCCTTCCATTAAATATTTATTCATCCACTATCTTATAAATAGAATATCATAAATCTTTTTAAAATGGAACCTTTTTACCATCTTATGTAAAATACAACTTTTTTCAGCAACCCCTTCTAAAACTAAACTTAAAAAAGTGTGCTAATTGATTTTACTTGATTTCCTACAATACAATAAACAGGAACTAATAACCCGAGATCATACAACTTATACTCTGAATATAAATATGATAAAAAATACTCATCTTCAATATAATCCGGAACTAAGATTTTGTACTTTATTGGCATATTAACTTTGTATTTATCAATAACATTACAATTAAGATCTATGCTTGATGGCTCCGCTGTAAAAACAATTGCATCTTCCGATAAATTTAGATTCACCCTTATTTTATCTGGTGCTATAACTATATTACTATCACTAATAGATAATATATTATCATTTAATAAAATATTAACTTTATATTTTTCTATTAATTTCTCCCTTACCGCCTCATAATAATCAATATTATTACTAACTATTTGTAATTGATCCAAATGACAAAGCAATTTTTCAACCAATTCAAGATACGCTCCTCTTGGATCATATACTGTAACCTTTAATTCCTTTTTATTAACTTCCATATTTTCTATAACATGCAATGCTGCATTCTGACAAAATCTCCTATAAAGTTTATTGGATGAAAACCTTTGTATTCCAAATATCGCTGGTATCCTTATTTTTTTATCGCATAAAACATAATTTGAATCTTTTTTTATTATATCTGAAATTTTTTTCCAATTTATTTTCTCATCTCTTTTTTTATATGTTATATCTCTTGAAATAATACCTTCAGATTCCACCTCTTTAACTTTAGGTCTATTAGGAATAAACTTTATAAAAATTTTTTTAATTAATTTTAATTTAGGTGCATCTATTATTTTTAAGCTAACTGAAATATTAGATTTCATAAGATCCCCCATTTTATAAAAATACATAAATTATATTTATATATATGTTATGCCATTAAGAAAATGCAAAAATATAGAAGTCTTTTTAAAATTTTAATCTTAAAAGACTTCTATATTATTAAATAATCATTTATTTTAAGGCAACTTATATCAAGTTAAAATCTCTAAGATTCTATAACTTCTCCAACTAGTTCCTTTATTGCCTCTTGGACTTGAACATCATCACTCAGATTAAGAGATCTTCTATCTAAAAGTTCTCTACTAGAAGTAGGCATAACTACAACTTTATCTGGTAGCAGACCTATCCCTGTTAATATCCCGCTTTTGTTTGTAACATAATGGGCTGTAGGAATTAAAACAGCAGAATTATCAGAACGCCTAAACACTTTATTATAAGTTGTTCTTCCTGTTGTGTTTTCTCCAATGATTTTAGCTGCATTATAATCCCTCATAGCAGAAGCAAAAATCTCTCCTGAACCACTTGTATTGCTATTAACAAGCACAACAAACTTAGAGCTAACCATTGATCCTGATGAAGAATAAACTAATTTTTTCTCTCCATCCTTATTTATGGTACTAATGAGGTCTCCACTTGGCAGTAAATAATCTAGCAATTGAGCACTATATTCCATTTTACCAAATAAATTATTTCTTAAATCTATAATGTAATTTTGTGCTCCTTGGTTATGAAGATCATTCAAAGAGTTTTCAAATTTTTTTGTTACTAGACTATCAAAATTATATATAGATATATATCCTATATTATCTTTTAATAATGAATACTCAATATCCATCATTTCTGTTTTTTCACAAGTAACAGTAACTTTTATATCATCTATTTGATTAGCCCCTTGTTTTCTCAAAATTCTAAGATCAATATTCTTACCTTGTGTTCCAGTTAATCTTAGAAGAGACTCTTCATAATTAGAAGATTCACAAACAAAATTATTAATTTTTGATATTACGTCTCCTTTTAATAGTCCTGCCTTTTCAGCTGGAGAACCCGGCAATACGTATACAATTTCATTCTGCTTCTTATCATTCAATATAGTTGTAACTCCTATATTAAACGATTTTCCTGATTCAATCTCTGTATACAGTTTATAAACTTCATCAGACATATACAAACTATAAGAATCTGGTAAACCTTCTATATAGCCCTCACACAATGATTCTTGCAACTTGCTTTCATCTATTTTTCCGATATAGTCCTGTCTTACTGTTTGATCTACATCACTCAGTTTGTCAAACATAGCTTGCCTTTCGTTAACTCCTGCAACCTTTTTATTAAACTGAGACATAGCAATATTATATGCTACTGAATAAGTTACTGCCACAATAACGGCAATTAGAGATATACATATACTCACAACTATTGCTACCTTTTTTTTATTCAAAGTAGTTTTCATTTTCATATTATACCTCTTTTCTTGGATTATACACTATTCCATCTTTTCTTGTTTCAAAATGTAGATGAGGGCCTGTAGAATTACCTGTTCTTCCAACATATCCTACAGTATCTCCTTGTTCAACTTCTTTGCCAACTTCTATTCCTGCTGCCAGCGCACTCAGATGCGCATAAAGTGTTGCTCTTCCGTCTCCATGGTCAATTAATAAATGTGTTCCATAGCCGCCTCCCCAGTTACCTTCACTTACTTTAATAACCCTTCCGCTTGCTGCTGCCACTACTCTAGCTCCATAAATTCTAGGACCTGCTATATCTATACCAGTATGCGGCCTAATTCTATCTTCTTCATCTTCAAATGGAGATGATATTTGATAAAATCCGGGAACCGGCCATATATAACCTGATGGTTTTTTGCTTGGTTCCCCTGGTGATACCTGCGAAGATGAATCGCTAGATGACGAACTCTCGGATGGTGTGCTGCGAGATTCTTCTTTTTTAGCTTCTTCTCTAAGCTTAGCATAATACTCTTCTATTTCAGCGTTTATTTTTTGTAGCTCTACATCATTTTGGTCTATTTGGTCAAGAACTATACCTTTTTCACCTTCAAGCTCTTCCGTTACTTTTTTACTTTCTTCTAAAAGATCAGAAAGTTCAGATTGTTTTTTATCCAAAGTTTCTCTATTTTCTAACACCTCAATCCTAGCTTTGTCAACTTCATCTTTTTCAGATTTAACTTTGCTTATAGCATCCTTAATCATCGCTATTAATTTGGAATCATGATCGTTAATAAATTTGATCATTGCCGCTTTATCTAAAAATTCTGTTACATTTTTAGCTTGTAATAATATTTCTATTACAGAAGAATCTCCTGCTTTATAAATAGCTCTTATCCTTTGTTTTAATATCTCAAAGTTTGAGTCAATTGAGCCTTGATATTCAGAAATAACGCTTTCTAAACTTTGAATTTTTGAATCTAATTCTCTAATTTGTTGACCTGCTTCATCAATTTGTTTTTCAACAACCGCTATCTGCGACTGCAATGTTTCTCTATAAGCTTCTTGTTTCGATTGGTCTTCTCTTAATTCACTTAATTTTCTATTTAATTCCGAATTTTGAATTTGTAAGTCACTTTTCCTTGAACTCGATTCAGTGATCGCAATTGCAACCACTTTTTGAATATCTCCTAACTGCGTTAAAACCAAGACAAAAGTAAGGAGTATGCAAAACAAACGTTTTTTTAAACTTTTAAAATGCAATTATATCTCTCCCTTCTTTTTTCAAATATTTTCCTATAGAAATAAGACCTCCTACTAAACCAAATAATATCCCTGATACCGCAAACGATAAAGAAATTGGCAATATTATAGATTTAAGATCTACTCTTGAAATTGGTATAATATTTGTTACTAATTCCATGCAAATTTGATATAGTCCACTTAAACATATTGTTGCAATTAAGGCAGAAATCAACCCTATTACTACACCTTCAACAATAAAAGGAACCCTTATAAATCCGTCTGTCGCGCCAACAGATTTCATTATGCTTATTTCTAATCTCCTACTGTACATTGTGACCTTTATAGTATTAGAAACTATAAACAAAGACACTGCACTTAAAATTAATACCATGCACAATCCTAACATAGAAACTAGTCTATCTAGCTTAACGATAGTTTCGGCTACTCCGCTTTTATCTCCAACTGAATCTACTCCACTTATGGACTTTATATTATTAACTGTTTCATCATATCTAGACAAATCATCCATAGCTATGTGGTATGCATCCGGCATTGGATTATCATCTCCCTGCAAACCATCAAATAAAGTGCCTAATACATCTTTATATTTTTCTATAGCCTCTTCTTTAGAGAAAAATTCACAGGATATTATATTATCTACTTTATTTATTTTTTCTCCAACCTGAATCGCCTCAATAGATGACAAATCTGTATCTAAATAAACTGTAAAATTATTCTTATGTTCTACCTCTTTTAATGAGGCTTTTATATTGGCAGAAAATAATACCGCCGCTCCAGTTATAAGTAAGCAAGACAATAATACACCTATTGATGCCATTGTCATTAATTTATTATTTAATATATTTTTTAAGCCTTCTTTTGTGAGGTATTTAATAGATCCTAATCTCATATTACACCTCCAACAAGTTCGCTTTCAAATTTACAATCATCTGTATTGTCGTCACTCAAAATTCTACCATCTTTTATTTCTATTACTCTTTTTTTAAATTTTTCAACAAGATCATGTTCGTGAGTTACCATTAATATAGTTGTCCCACATTTATTTATCTCGCTTAAAAGTTCAACTATTTCATATGATAGTTCAGGATCAATATTACCAGTTGGTTCATCTGCTATTATCATCGACGGATTATTAACCAATGCTCTTGCAAGACCTACTCTTTGCTGTTCTCCACCAGATAGTTCTGATGGATATGAACGTGCCTTTTTCTCTAATCCTACAAGTCCTAATATGTATGGAACCCGTTTTCTAACATCTCTCTCTCTAGACCCTATAACCCTCATAGCAAAAGCTACATTATCAAAAACAGTCATTTTATCAATAAGCCTAAAATCCTGAAAAACTATCCCCATAGTACGTCTTAAAAAAGGTATTTCTTTTCTTTTTAAAGTAGAAAGCTTTTTATCGTTTACTATTATTTCTCCCTCGCTTTGTTCTTCTTCCTTCATAATAAGCTTTAAAAATGTGCTCTTACCTGCGCCAGACGAACCAACTATAAATACAAAATCACCTTTATTAATTTTTAAATTTACATTTTTAAGCGCATTTGTACCATTATCATATTTTTTAGATACATTTACAAACTCAATCATAATTTTTTTATTATCCCCCTCCATTATGAAAACCTCTTTTTACATAAATTTATTAGGGTATCAAGGCAACAATATGGGCCTTAATACCCTTAAAAACTATATTTTTAATATTTAACCGGGTTCGCTGATAAATATTTCTTTACCATTAATGCAACTTTAAATACTATTGCATCTTCAAATTCTCTTAAATCTAAACCAGTAAGTTTTTTAATTTTTTCTAATCTATAAACCAATGTATTCCTATGAACAAATAAACGTCTAGATGTTTCTGAAACGTTCAAGTTGTTCTCAAAGAATTTTTGAATCGTAAATAATGTTTCTTGATCTAAAGCTTCAATTGATCCTTTTTTGAATATTTCTCTTAAGAACATCTCGCACAAAGTTGTAGGTAATTGATATACAAGCCTTGCAATTCCAAGATTGTCATAATTTACAATTGTTTTTTCGGTATCAAAAACCTTACCGACCTCTATAGCAACTTGTGCCTCCTTAAATGCTGATGCATCCGATTGTGAGGTTACTCTTATTACCATACAAACACGAGATATTTCAGAATTAAACCTTAATTCACGAGCTTTTAAATATATATCGCCTGGTAAAATATTATCTAGTATAACATTTTTTATAAAGTTTCCTCTATCAAACTTCTCATCATGATATTGTTTAATGCTGTTAAGCGATACAGCTAAGATAGTAGCATATTTTTGAGCTACTTCATCGTTTCCCTCTACAAACACAGCATATTCCGGACGTGGTCTACTGCCAAATGATTTATATGTATATCCACTCATAATAAAAGTAGCTGGAGTTGTCAAAATATCTGCTGTAATACTTGGATCACTGTCTCCTATTTTGCCAAGATCGCTGCATGCTATTATAGCCGATGTTTCATCAACGACGCCTATCATTCTGTCAATAGCATCCTGCATTTGATGTATTACACCTTGAAATAGTCTATTAGACATTATATCATACCTCTTTTCAACAAAGTTCTTTCTTTAAGCTCTAAAAAGCAACAAAATAATCCACAAAAATACATCTATATATATTTTACCTAAATATATACCATTTTGCAAGCCCAAAAACAGCAAAAAGCTATTTTATCAAAAACTTAATATCATATTTATAGTTTTTTTATCATTTTTTATATTATTATTATAGTCCCTTGTTACTATCATTAAATATTTTTTCTATATCGATTTTATTAAGTTCCTTACATTCACCATAATTAAGATCTTTATCCAAAGCTAGACCTCCTATTTTAATTCTTTTTAAATAAATAACATTCATATTTAAACTTTTAAACATATTTTTTATTTGATGAAATTTACCCTCACAAATTTTAATTTTTACAAGAGAATTAACCTCGGACTTTAAAACTTCAAGATCTGCCGGTAAACATTTAGTACCATCTTTTAGTTCTATTCCCTCTTTAAAAATTCTCACTACTTTCTCTGTAACCTCAGAGTCTATAATAGCCAGATAAGTTTTATATATTTGCTTTTTAGGTAATAGTATTTTATGCGCAAATTCTCCATCATTTGTGATTATTATTAAACCTTCAGTATCTCTATCAAGCCTTCCTGCCGGAAATAAGTCTTTTCTTTTTAGACTCTCTGGGACCAAATCTATAACCGTTTGCATTTTAGGGTCTCTACTTGCAGATATAACCCCTGCCGGTTTATTCATCATTATATAAATAAATTTTTTATAGTTTAAAACTTCATTATTCACCTTAATCTCGTTTTGTTCAGGATCTATCTTTAAATCTTTTTGAGCAATAGTTTCGTTGTTCACTTTTACAAATCCCTTTCTTATTAAGTTTTGTATATCTTTTCTGCTCCACAAATTTTGAGATGCAAGTATTTTATCCAATCTTTCTTTTTTCATGTTTTCCTCTTTTCCTATAAACTTATCTATTTTTTTAATGATATATGCCTAGCTTATTGGCATAATCAAATTACGCAAATATAGCTATATATCCCTGAATTAAAATAAGCAATATTAAAATAGGTAATACGATTTTAAAATACAATTTAAATTTTTTAGGAAATTTAATTCCTTTTCCTTGATTCGCTTCTTCAATAAAATTATCATACCCCCAACCACGACGTGTAGTACAAAAGAGAACTAAAACAAAGCATCCAATTGGAAGTATATTATTGCTTACAATAAAATCTTCTAAATCTAATATTCCTGTTCCAGGGCCAAATGGTTGTACAAAGCTTAATAAATTAGAACCTAATGCACAAGGTAATGATAAAATTATTATCACAATGGCATTTATTATTACACTTTTTTTTCTGCTCCATTTTAAAAGATCCATCCCAAAAGCAACTATATTCTCAAATACGGCTATCATCGTAGACATTACAGCGAAAAACATAAATATAAAAAATAAAGTTCCCCATAACCTTCCGTAAAACATTCGATTAAAAATGTTAGGTAAAGTTACAAATACCAATTTAGGTCCCGAGGCAACATTCACACCAAAAGTTGAACACGCTGGAAAAATTATAAGCCCAGATATCAACGCTACCAATGTATCAAGCACTGTTATATTTATTACCTCACCAGTTAAACTTCTATCTTTTTTAGTATAGCTTCCAAATATAGTCATACCACCCATGCCTATACTAAGTGTAAAAAATGCTTGTGCCATAGCCTCAAAAACTACATTAAGAATACCCCTCTCTTTTATTAAACTCAGATTTGGCATAAGATAAAATTTCAATCCCTCTGATGCACCGTCTAACATAATTGATCTAATCGCAAGTGCTATCATTATTATAAATAATGTTGACATCATTATCTTAGTTATTTTTTCTACTCCATTTTCCAAACCTAATATACAAACTGCAAATCCTATAATAGTGGCCATTATCATCCAAATAACAGACTGATATGGATCTGATAGCATTTGCGAAAACATAGTGTCAATTTTTTCTGGACTTTGTCCCTCAAATTTTCCTTTAGCTATCGAAATAAGATAATTTAAAACCCATCCACCAATAGTTGTATAAAACATCATAAGTACATAGTTACCCAGCATAGCAGCTTTGCCAAAATGATGCCATTTTGTTCCCTCTGGCTCCAAAACCTTAAATGAGTTTGCAATACTTTGCCTACTTGCCCTTCCTGTTGAGAACTCCATAACCATTATTGGCATACCGAAAAGAATTAGAAATACCAAATACAATATTACAAACGCTGCCCCTCCATTTTCTCCAACAACATACGGAAATCTCCAAACATTTCCAAGTCCTATAGCACACCCTGCTGCCAAAAGTATAAATCCTAGTCTTGACGACAAATTTTCCCTTTTTTCCAAGAAATCACATCCCTTAATTTGGTTTCACATAATATTACAAAATTTCCATATTTTTTACATATACATATTACATATTATAATAAAATATAAATATATTGCAAACTAATTTTAACTTTATATTTTAAAACCAAAATTATTTAATGCATTTTCTACATGTAACGATATATAAATATTGAAAAAATTATTTATATATCACTAAAAATAAAATATCGGTAAAATACCTCTTGCTTTTTCGCAGTAATTAATGTATAATCAACTATAGTGACATGTCAAATTTTATATTTATAAGGAGTAATTATCTATGAAGAAACGAATTTTAGCTTGCATTGTATGTTTGTGTATAGTACTTTCTATTGCACCAACAATTGTATTCGCAGCAGAAGAAAGAGTAACTAGTATTAATGACAATGGTTTTAGGGTATGGAGCGATGATGATAAAGAGTTCATAAACCGTACTAGTTTCAGAGAAGGTAATGTTGTAGTTATAGATCAAGCAGGTAACTATAATGTAGAGGGTTCTACAACCAGGTATAGAATCGGAATTCGAATAACAGATGAAACAAAAGCAGGTGATGTTAAAATAGCTCTTAACGGTACATCTATAAAACCAACCGCACCAGGAGCCGCCATTGGTGTAGCTGAAGAATGCGCAAAAGAAACAAAGGTAACTATTGAACTTTCAGAAGGCCCGACAAATGTCGTGAAAGGTTGTGAAAATGCTGGAATTAATAATTTAGGCCGAGAATTAAAAATAGTAGGAAAAGGAACTCTTGATGCTACTGGTGACAATTACGCAGCTGGCATTGGCGGCGGTGATAAAGGCAATGGTTCAAATATTACAATATCCGGTAGCGCTAAAGTTTATGCTACTGGTAACATGTGGGGAGCCGGCATTGGCGGCGGCTATAGAGGCATTGGTTCAAATATTATAATCTCCGGTAGCGCTAAAGTTAATGCTGAAGGTGGCTCAAGCGGAGCCGGCATTGGCGGCGGTTATAAAGGCAATGGTTCAAATATTACAATATCCGGTAGCACTAAAGTTGAAGCTAAGGGTGGCTACGATGGAGCCGGCATCGGCGGCGGCTATTATGGCAATGGTACAAATATCACAATATCTGATCACGCTATGGTTACGGCTATTGGCGGGCCAAGATATGGCATAGGGCAAGGAGCCGGCATTGGCGGCGGCGATCATGGCAATGGTTCAAATATTACAATATCCGGTAGCGCTGAAGTTTATGCTAAGGGTGGCTATAGGAGAAACACGATTGATTCGACGGATTCCAAGCGCCTAGAGGAGTGTAGGAAGCGTGGTACCCTTCGGCTCTGGGTGGACAATGACGGAACCTCAGAACTCTACTCTGATTGCAATATCGCAGCAGGCATTGGCGGCGGCTATCAAGGCAATGGTTCAAATATTACAATATTCGGTAACCCTACCATCAAGGCTATTTCCGAGATGGACGGAGCCGGCATTGGGAATGGCCTTGGCGCAACCGGTGAAAGCAAGATTACAATATCCGGCGGAACTATAAAAACATCATACTGTAAACCATTCAGTAACACGCCAAATTTAAGCGGGTACAAATCACCTGAAATTTGGCTAAACGGTGAAAGACATTATTATCCTCATGATGACATGTTCATAAAAGACGCACCAGAATTTGAAATCAAACCTGCAGCTAGCGTATCTCCATCCACTGATGTGCCTTCAGCTTCTAACACCTCTGGTAGCACAGATTCTTCCGATCTCATGGATTAAAACTGTACCCACTCAATCAGCAAAAGACACCAAACAATCAACAAATATTAGCAGCTCAAAAACATTTAAAACTGGAGACAAGCAATATACCCTGCTAATCTACAGCCTAATTTCAACAATATCATTGATATATATCGCTTTTGTTTTAACAAAAAAGAAAAAATTTGATAAATAGTTAAATAAAAAATTATCCTAGCCTACTAAAATGAGGTT
>CAKSGI010000037.1 GCA_934454005.1 uncultured Eubacteriales bacterium
GGTTTAGGCATGCCAGTTCCTCAAGGATTTACAGTTTCAACAGAAGCTTGTACACGTTATTATGATGATGGCAGAAAAATTTCATCGGATATTGAAAATGAAATTTATGCTAACCTAGAAAAAATGGAAGAAATAACTTGCAAAAAATTTGGAGATCCTAAAAATCCATTATTAGTGTCTGTTCGTTCTGGTGCCAGAGCATCTATGCCCGGTATGATGGATACTATCCTTAATTTGGGCCTTAATGATACTGTTGTTGAAGGTTTATCGGCAATAACAAATAATCCAAGATTCGCATATGATTCATACCGTAGATTTATACAAATGTTTTCTGATGTTGTTATGGAACTCCCAAAATCAGAATTTGAAAGAATTATAGATAAAGTAAAAGAAGAAAAAGGCATAAAATTAGACACTGAACTCACTGCTGAAGATCTAAAAGGTCTTGTAAACAAATTTAAAACATTCTATAAAGAAAATAAGGGTGAAGATTTCCCTACAGATCCTAAAGTTCAATTATTAGAAGCTGTTAAAGCTGTTTTCCGTTCTTGGGATAATCCACGCGCTAATGTTTATCGACGTATGAATGAAATACCATATAGCTGGGGAACTGCAGTTAATGTTCAGGCAATGGTATTTGGTAACTCTGGAAACACTTCCGGAACTGGCGTTGCATTTACTCGTGATCCTGCAACCGGTGAAAAGAAACTATTCGGCGAATATCTAATGAATGCTCAAGGTGAAGATGTTGTTGCTGGTATCCGTACTCCAGAACCAATCGACCACTTAAAAGATACTATGCCAGAAGTTTATAAACAATTTGCAGAAACTGCACAACGCTTAGAAGATCACTATGCAGACATGCAAGATATGGAATTCACAATTGAAAATGGTAAATTATACATGCTCCAAACAAGAAACGGTAAGAGAACTGCTGCCGCTGCGCTAAAAATTGCTGTTGATCTTGTTGATGAAGGAAAAATATCAGAAGAAGAGGCTGTATTAAGAGTTGATCCAAAACAGTTAGATGCTCTTTTACATCCACAATTCGATGCAAAAGCTCTTAAAAATGCTACACCAATTGGTGCTGGTTTGGCTGCTTCTCCAGGAGCTGCATGTGGTAAAGTTGTATTTACAGCTGAAGATGCTAAAACATGGGCTGAAAAAGGTGAAAAAGTTATATTAGCTCGTTTAGAAACATCTCCTGAAGATATTGAAGGTATGGCTGCTGCCCAAGGTATATTAACAGTACGTGGTGGAATGACATCACATGCCGCTGTTGTTGCTCGTGGAATGGGAACATGCTGCGTATCAGGATGTGGAGAAATCTCTATAAGCGAACAAGATAAATATTTTACACTTGGTGGAAAAACAATTAAAGAAGGAGATTACATATCTCTTGATGGTACAACCGGCAAAATTTATGGCGAAGCTATCCCAACTGTTGAAGCTACTATTTCTGGTGATTTCGACAGATATATGAAATGGGCTGACTCTAATCGTAGATTAAAGGTTCGTACAAACGCCGATACTCCTAAAGATGCAGCTCAAGCTGTTAAATTTGGTGCTGAAGGCATCGGTCTTTGCCGTACTGAGCACATGTTCTTTGAAGGAGACAGAATCAAAGCTATTCGCGAAATGATAGTAGCTAAAACTGTAGATGCTAGAAAAGCTGCATTATCAAAACTTTTACCTTATCAACAAAGCGACTTTGAAGCTATGTATAGAGTTTTGGAAGGACGCCCTATGACAGTTCGTTTTCTAGATCCTCCACTACATGAATTTCTACCTACAAAGGAAGAAGATATTGTAGAATTAGCAAATGAATTAAAAATTTCAACCAACGAACTAAAAGAAGTTATTTCTAGCTTACATGAATTTAATCCAATGATGGGACACCGCGGCTGTCGTTTAGCTGTTTCTTATCCAGAAATTGCTGAAATGCAAACAACTGCTGTTATCAGCGCTGCTATCGCTGTAAACAAAGAGCATCCTGAATATAAAATCGAGCCCGAAATAATGATTCCTCTAGTAGGCGAACTCAAAGAATTTTCTTTCGTTGACAATGTTGTCAAAAAAACAGCTGATAAACTAATAACTAATGCTGGAATCCAAATGAAATACAAAGTTGGTACAATGATCGAAATTCCTAGAGCCGCACTTACTGCTGATGAAATTGCTAAAGAAGCTGAATTCTTTAGTTTTGGTACAAATGATCTTACCCAAATGACTTTTGGGTTTAGTCGTGATGACGCTGGTAAATTCTTAGATGCATACTATGATAATAAAATTTATGAATCAGATCCATTTGCAAGACTTGATCAAAATGGAGTTGGTAAGCTTGTAAAAATGGCATCAGAATTAGGACGTAAAACTCGCCCTGATATCAAACTTGGAATCTGCGGAGAACATGGCGGAGACCCATCTTCAGTCGAATTTTGCCATAATATAGGTCTAGATTATGTATCTTGTTCCCCATTCCGTGTTCCAATTGCTCGTTTGGCAGCCGCTCAAGCAGCTATTAAAGGAAAAAGATAAAACATCTTCATTAATTAAATATACACATAAAAATATAATGCGGTGAAGATAAATATCATCCTCGCCGTATTATTTTTTAATATATTATAATTTAAATTTTTTATAATAAATCAAATATAGTCTACTGTGCGGCCAATACAATAAGCTACATATCAATTCCACGATAAAACTTTCATCAAGTAAACTTTAAAATAATATTTGTCAGAATCATAATCATCAAAACATCAGATTAAAATTTATAGTATATATACCTTTATTTATCAAACTTAAATTTATAGATTCGATAAAAATTTTTATAAAAAAAGCAGCCATAATGGCTGCTTTCTTTGGTGGAGGCGAGGGGAATCGAACCCCTGTCCGAAAATTGCTTACCAAAGCTTTCTACGAATGTAGTCATTTATTTAGATTTCCATCCATATTTCGCCAAATGACAAGCTAAATACTTCTGTATCCTCTAAAATCATGACTAAAAATGAGGAAATTTTTAGTTCACGTTCACCGCTAATCAACGCTCTTATCTAAACCGCGGTATATTTAGCAAGAACGCCAGCCTAATTAAGCGGCTGGACAAGCAACTATTCTATCGTTGTTTAATTTTAAAATTGCGGATTTTAAAGCGTGTCCGCACCGCTATTCGCTTACTAAGGCTCACAATCCCCGTCGAAGCCTTTACGCCCCCATATTATTATCTATTTTTTTCCTTTATGGCTCTTTGAATGTCTCTTTTGGCATCTCTAGCTTGCATATCTGCTCTTTTATCATAAAGTTTTTTACCTTTACACAATCCTATCTGTACTTTAACCTTTGAACCTTTAAAATACATAGAAATTGGTATCAAAGAAAATCCAGATTGCTTAACTTCCCCAAAAAGTTTCATTATTTCTTTTTTATGCATTAATAATTTTCTAACTCTTAGAGGATCTTGGTTAAAAATATTGCCTTGCTCATAATTACTTATATGTATATTATTAGCAAATATTTCTCCTTTTACAATAGAACACCAGGAATCTTTCAAATTGACCTTCCCTTGTCTCAAGGACTTTACTTCAGTTCCGAAAAGTTCTATCCCCGCTTCGAAATTTTCTAAAACAGAATAGTCGTGAAAAGCCTTTTTATTCCTAGCTATAGTTTTTAAATTTTCTTTGTCCATAAACTAAAATCTCCTAAACTTTCTATATAATTCTAACATATCAAAAATTAACAGTCAATACAAAAACCCTATATTGCAAATTAAAAGATAAAAACTATATTCAAAAACAAGAGAGCGCTCTATGCGTTCTCTTGTTCTTACTGTAGAAAGGTTCATAAAACTATTCATATCTCAATAATTTTTTAATACAAATCTTAAATTATTGTTTATACGACTAAACTCATTTATAACTATCTTCTTATTTCATAAAAACAATTGGTGGGCCATCAGGGACTCGAACCCCGGACCAACCGGTTATGAGCCGGTTGCTCTAGACCAACTGAGCTAATGGCCCTTCTCTTACCTACTTTTTCATTATACACAAAACCAACTCAAATGTCAATACCAAAAATTCAAATTTCCATATACTTTTTTGAAATGATTATTCTATCACCTTGATTCATAAAATTGTTAAATGATAAAACATCCCAACTAAACACACTTTTAATGTTTATTTTTACTAATTATGTTCCTCTTCACTGTTTAACCGCTATTCTCCCTTACAAATATAACTTTACAGCTTTGTATTTCTCTTTATCCACATTTATTTATTTTTTACTTTCTTTATATTTTATTTTTTCTGAACATCCTCACTCATTTATCAAACATTGTTACTATTTTACATTTCTAAAATATTGTATAATACAGCAAAAATATTCCAATCATTATGATCAATAATCTTAAAACAAATTAATATAAATATTATTTTACAATACAAATTTCAACACAATTAATATAATTTTTATTAAAAGTTCCGTTTTTAACTATATTACTATATCTAAACTCGAAGAATTTAAAAAACTATGTTATACTATTTTAAGTCGATCATTGTTATAAACTTAAAACAATAAACCTAGACATTATACCAATTTTTCATTCTTTATAAATATACGTTTTTTCTCAAATTATATATCGCTTTAACATGATACTTATAAAACTATAAGTCAAGAAAATACCTAATTGACAATATATATGTATAGTGCTAGAAATTTATTTCTTGACATTAATGTATTTAAGTATCATAATCAGAATATACAGATATTACAGGAGGATTTAATATGAACGCCGTAATTACAGTAATTGGAAAAGACAAAATAGGAATTGTTGCAAAGGTTTCTGAAGAATGTGCCAAATATAAAGCTAACGTAACAGATGTTACCCAATCTATTCTTAAAGATGATATTTTCGTAATGATAATGTTTATAAATATAAGTAATTTAACTATTAGACTTAGCGACCTTTCAGAAATTTTAAATAAACTAGGTACTAACATGAACCTTAAAATAAATGTAATGCACGAAAACATTTTCAATACTATGCATTCTATATAAATTTGGAGGACAAAATGATTAATTATAATAATATCCTTGAGACTGTTAGCATGATAGAAAATGAAAATCTTGATGTTAGAACAATAACAATGGGCATTTCTCTTTTAGATTGTATTAACAATGATATAAATATCGCTTGTGATAATATTTATGATAAAATTTGCAGATTTGCCTCTAATCTAGTAAAAGTTGGTGAGGATATAAGTAAAGAATACGGAATTCCAATAATAAATAAAAGAATTTCTGTAACACCAATATCAATTATAAGCTCTCCATGTAAATTCAAAAATCCAGTAAAATTTGCATTAACTTTGAATAAAGCAGCAAAAGAAGTTGGTGTAAATTTTATTGGAGGATATTCTGCTTTAGTTCACAAAGGTTTTTCCGAAGGAGACTACGCTTTAATTAATAGCATTCCTGAAGCTATGGAATCCACAGAGCTTGTTTGCTCTTCTGTTAATATTGGAAGTACAAAATCCGGCATAAATATGGATGCTGTAGAAAAAATGGGAAAAATAATTCATCAAACATCAGAATTAACAAAAGATAAAAATTGTATTGGTGCAGCAAAATTGGTCGTTTTTTGTAATGCTCCAGAAGATAATCCGTTTATGGCTGGTGCGTTTCACGGTTTGGGAGAACCTGAATGTGTAATAAATGTAGGAATCTCAGGCCCTGGTGTAGTTAAATCTGCTCTAACAAGAATAGGTGATTGTGATCTTTCACAAGTCGCAGAAACAATAAAGAAAACTGCATTTAAAATCACAAGAGCTGGCCAATTAGTTGCAATGGAAGCTTCTAAAAGATTATGTGTTCCCTTTGGTATTGTCGATCTTTCACTTGCCCCAACACCTGCCATTGGAGACTCTGTCGCTCATATATTAGAAGAAATCGGCCTTGAAGGATGTGGAGCACACGGAACAACTGCAACTCTTGCACTACTTAATGATGCTGTTAAAAAGGGAGGATTAATGGCTTCCTCTCATGTTGGGGGTCTCTCTGGAGCATTTATTCCTGTTTCTGAAGATGCAGGAATGATAAATGCCGCTGAAAAAAAATGGCTCTCCTTAAATAAACTAGAAGCTATGACTGCTGTTTGCTCTGTAGGACTCGATATGATTGCTATACCTGGAGATACACCAACAGACATTATTTCAGGCATTATAGCTGATGAGGCTGCAATTGGCATGGTAAACTCTAAAACGACAGCGGTTAGAATCATACCTGCAATCGGAAAAAAAGTTGGTGATAGACTTGATTTTGGTGGTCTCCTTGGCTTTGCGCCAGTAATAGAGATCAATAAATTATCTCCAAGTAAATTTATAAAACGTGGAGGAAGAATACCTGCTCCTATCCACAGTTTGAAAAACTGACATAATTGTACAAAAAAATCGTGATATCTTATAATATATGCATATTGTAAAATTGGTTTCACAGGAATATAATAAAGTGAAAGCAACTTGTTTTAATAATTTATTTGTAATTATTTATATTATATTTACAATTTTCAAGTTTATAGTGTTGGGAGTGAATCTTCATGAAAGATATGATTTCAAAAATTATTGATATGGATCAAAAGGCTCGCGATTTAACCGATGAGGTTCAAAAAAGCAAAGTTGACACAGCACAAGAAGTAGCTATAATGAAAGAAAAAATTAGAGAAAATTATTTAAATAGAGCTCGTAAAAGAATAAAACTTAATCAAAAAACCGAGCAAGAAGCAGCTAATAATGAATGGGACTTAATTTGCAAAAAGCATAAAAAAATTCTAGAAAATTTAGAAAATACCTATTCAAAAAAATCCGATGAATGGGTAAATACTATTGTTAAGCGCGTCATAGAGGAGTGATTATATGGCTTCTTCGTATGCTTCAAACGCCATCCTTGCTAAAGCATTATCTATGTATGGAAATAGACTCAGCTCAAATGACTATTCCAACTTACTTGCATGTAATAACGTTAGAGAAGTAGCCTTGTTTTTAAAAAATTACACAAATTATTCAGAGGTGCTAACTGATCTTAATGAAAATGACGTTCATAGAGGCCAACTAGAAGTATTATTAAAGAAAAAAATATTTAAAGATTTTGCTAAACTAGGTAGATATGAAGTGTCTATAAGAGAAAAACTTTCTGTTTATATTATATCCAGAATGGAAATAGAAGAAATTTTACATTGTTTAATGCTTTATTCCAGTAAAAGATCCGAAGAATATATGCATTCTCTTCCTATATTTTTTAATAAACACACTCGTATAGATCTTATCGCATTAGCAAAAATAAAGAATTATGACGATTTTTTAGACTGTATAAAATCTACACCATATTATAAAATATTAAAACCTTTCAAACCTAGACATGGTGAAATTATTAATCTTACAATGATAGAAACAGCTCTATATACTTATTTATTTTCGAAAACATTTAAAATTATAAATGAATATAAAAGTAAAAAAACAAGAAATGAACTTAATGACATATTTAATACTTACATAGATTTTAACAACATAGTTAGAATTATCAGACTAAAAAAATATTATACTCCTGATAAAGATTATATAGTGGATTCCTTATTTCCATTCGGAACTATTAGCAAAAAACATTTAAATTCGCTTATTGAGTCTGAATCTATTGAAAAAATATTTGATAAACTTAGAAAAACCTCTTTTTGGAAAAAAACTAATAAGTTTGAATATATTTATATAGATGAGCTCCCTAAAAAAATTAGATTCTATGAATGCAAACATTTAATAAGATATTCAGTAAATCCCCCAGTCGTAATGCTTTCTTATATACTTTTATCTCAAATAGAGCTCTCTAATATCATAAATATTATAGAAGGTATTAGGTATGGACTTCCAAGCGATGAAATAAAAAAAATGTTAACATTCTAAAATCATTTTTACCTCACAAGGTTAATTAGAAAAGAAAGAGGTGAGTATACATTGTCAGTTTCTCCTGTTAGAGTTGTTAGTATTATTGGTGTTTTGTCTGAATTAGATAAAGTTATTAAATTCTGTGGAGAGTCTCAGGTATTCCATCCAGATAATGCACTATCTTTTTATGATAATACAGATAATTTTGTTCCTGTGTCCACACAGAATCCATATTCAACACCACTAGAAACACTCAAAGAAAATCTTATAATGGCTGGTAAAAGTCTTGAAACTGTAGATGTACATAATTTTGAGGTAACTCCAGAACAAATTAAGGAATATGTGGATTACCTTTCAAAAAAATTCGGCAAATTAATAGATGAAAAAAACAAAATATTAAAAAAAATAGATACATTAAATAACGGTATCGATAAATTAAGTCATTTCGATAATCTTGATATAAAATTAAATGACATTTTTTCCTGCAAATATATAAAAGCTAGGTTTGGAAATATTCCAAAAGAAAGTTTTGAAAAACTTAACGCTTATAAAGATAACCCTTATGTCATATTTTTTCCTTGCAAAGAAGATGAAAAATTTTATTGGGGTGTTTATTTTGCACCTATCGATTACGTAAATGACATTGACAAAATTTTTAAAGGATTATATTTTGAAAAAGTTGACATTTCATTATATAATGGAACTCCTAAGTTTCAAATATCTGTATTACGAGATAATTTAAAAGATGAAGAAACTAATCTTGAAGTCATCGATAAAAAAATTGATTCATTCTGGAAAACTCAATATGATCAATGTATGAGATTTTACTCTAAACTTAATGAACTAAGTACTTACTTTAATATAAAATCATATGTATCAAAATATCATGATAATTTCATTCTTGTAGGATGGATACCTGCAGAATATGAAGATAAGTTTGCAAATAAACTAAAAAAAATGTTTGGAATTGAATTTGCAATAGAAAATGCGGACGATGAACTTAAATTCTCACCACCAGTTATACTCAAAAACAAAAAAATATTTAAACCTTTTGAATTTTTCGTTGATATGTATGGTCTTCCAGCATATGATGAAATGGATCCTACGACTCTTGTCGCCATAGTTTATACATTATTGTTCGGAATAATGTTTGGTGATGTCGGACAAGGAATTGTAGTAAGTATTATTGGATACTTTATGTGGAAATTAAAACGGATAACTCTTGGAAAAATACTCATTCCATGCGGTATATCGTCTGCAATATTTGGAACTATATATGGATCTGTTTTTGGCCTAGAAAATTTATTAGATGGTTTTTATAATAAAGTTTTTGGTCTTGCAGAAAAACCAATTGATGTTATGAATCCAAACACTACAATAATAATAATGGGCACATCCATTGGTTTAGGAATAGTGTTAATAATGATTTCTATGATCATTAATATTATATCTTCACTTAAAAGAAAAAAATACGGTAATGCATTATTCGGACCAAATGGTATTTGTGGATTGATGTTTTATTCATCCTTAATAATAGGTTTTGCCATCCAATTGGCATTTAATATTAAGGTTATTACTCTTCCCTATATTATTGTATTTATTATAATCCCTTTGGTCTGCATATTGTTCCAAGATATGCTAGGGAAATTAGTATCCGGCAATAAAAATTGGAAACCAGAATCTCTAGGAGACTATCTACTAGAAAACATTTTTGAAATGTTCGAAGTATTGTTAAGTTATCTGTCGAATACTATATCCTTTTTAAGAGTTAGTACATATATTTTAGTTCATGCTGGCTTGATGTTAGCTGTTACAGCCCTTGCTGAACTGCTTATTCCACCAATATCTTTACTTATACTCATAATCGGAAATGTAATAGTTATTGTTCTTGAGGGACTATTAGCTGGAATTCAAGTTTTAAGACTTAACTTTTATGAAATATTTAGTAGATTCTTTGAAGGAAGCGGACGTCCTTTCAAACCCGTTATCACAAGACAAAATTAATTATCTAAATATGTTATCTAAACCTTAAATTTAAGGTTTAAAAATATTAAATTAAAATTTTTTGGAGGTCATTCAAAATGAAACAAACTTTATTAATTTTATTACCTATCGGTCTTTTAATCTTATCTTTACTTTTAGCTGTTAGATTTTTCAAAAAATCTGGCAATGTAAGAAAGGCTTTCGCATTTCAACTAGCCTCATTTGTAATTATAGGAATTATAAGCTTTTCTGCAAGTGCAATTGTTTCTTACGCTGCAGATACTTCTGCACAAGAAACAACCACATCAACTTCTGAAACTGCAAAAAGTAATAAAGATAATACTAATAAAGGTCTTATCATGTTAGCTTCTGCTCTTGCTATAGGTATACCTGGAATTGGTGCTGGTATTGCTCTTGCTGCTGGTGCTCCTTCAGCTATTGCTGCTACATCTGAAAATCCAAAACTTTATGGCAAATATATAGTTTTCGTAGCTTTAGGCGAAAGTATTGCTCTTTTTGGTGTTGTTATTGCAATGATGATTATTCTATTATCATAAAGAAGGTATAAGATTATGCGTTTTCATCTTATAAGCGATAATATAGATACTATTGTCGGTATGAAACTAGCTGGGATACATGGTGTTCTGGTTCATGAATATGCAGAGACAAGAAAAGCCCTTTCCGATGCAATGGAAATGGATGATGTAGCAGTAATATTGATGACAGAACGTCTTGTAAATCTTTGCCCTGATATCGTATATGATCTTAAACTAAACCGCAAACAACCACTTATAGTAGAAATCCCTGATAGGCATGGAAATGGTAGAACCAAAGATTCTATCAGTAAATATGTTAGGGATGCTATTGGTGTAAAAATCTAATTATGGGAGGTGTATTATGCCTGATCAAAATGGGAAGACAAGTAATTTTATAAAAGCTATCAATAAATTTGCTGAAGAACAACGGTCAAAAATGAAAGATGAGGCTGAAGCATTTAAAAAAGAAGAAATAGAAAAAGCTGAAACTGAAATTTTAAACGATTCTTACAAACTCATTCAAAAAGAAATGGCAGAAATGAGAATAGCAATTGCTAAAGAAATGTCTAAAAAAGAAATGGATAGCCGTAAAAAATTGTTTCAAAAAAGAAACTCAATTACAAAAGATATCTTTAGAAAGTCAAGAGAAAAATTGCTTGATTTTACCAGAACCGATGAGTATCCTAAACTACTTATTAAATATGCAAAGGCTATCTCCTCTGTTTTGTCAAAACCAGGAACAATCATTTATGTTCGTAAAGAAGACTTAAAGTATTCAGATTTAATAAAAGATGCTTTTAAATTCGAATGTAAAGTAGAATCAAAAGATAATATTTCTATTGGTGGTATATATAGCTACAATCCCACTATGGGATTAATCGCAGATGAAACTCTTGATTCTAAATTAGAAGAACAATATGTATGGTTCTTTGAAAACTCAGGTTTAAATTTACAATAATATAATGTTTATATTATTTTGCTTAAAGCAGGTCGAAAGGAATGATCATAAATTATATGAATGATAATAACGTAATATATGGTATAAACGGTCCTGTTGTAACCGTAAAAAATACTAAAGATTTTTCTATGATGGAAATGGTCTATGTTGGGCATTCTCGTCTTGTAGGAGAAATCATTGGTATAAAAGATGAATATACTACAATTCAGGTTTACGAAGAAACTACCGGACTTAAGCCCGGAGAACCTGTTATAGGCACAGGCAGCCCTATGAACATAACATTAGGGCCTGGAATTATGGATAACATCTTCGATGGTATAGAAAGACCGTTAAAATCAATAGAGCAAAAATCTGGTGCATTTATTTCTAGAGGTGCAAATGTTGAATCTTTAGATGAAACTAAGCTTTGGAATGTAACAATAACAGTAAAAGTTGGCGATATATTAAAACCTGGGGATATATATGCTACTTGCCCTGAAACAACTATAATAATCCATAAATGCATGCTTTCCCCTAAACTAGAGGGTGGCGAAGTTGTCGAAGTAAAACAAGATGGCAAATATACTATTAATGATACTGTTGTTGTTATAAAGGATCATAAAGGTAATTTGCATAATTTAGCATTATGTCAAAAGTGGCCTATAAGAATTCCAAGACCTATTTCAGAAAGACTTCCCTCAACTGTTCCACTTATAACAGGTCAACGCATAATGGACACACTTTTTCCTATCTCAAAAGGTGGTGCTGCTGCTATACCTGGCGGATTTGGCACAGGGAAAACAATGGCACAGCACCAATTAGCTAAATGGTGCGATGCAGACATAATAATATATGTTGGCTGTGGCGAACGTGGAAACGAAATGAGCCAAGTTCTTGATGAATTCTCTGAACTTATAGATCCAAAATCGAACCGACCCATGACTGATAGAACATCCTTAATAGCAAACACATCTAATATGCCTGTTGCCGCTCGAGAAGCCTCTATATACACAGGAATAACACTTGCAGAATATTATAGAGATATGGGATATCATGTAGCTATTATGGCAGATTCAACTTCCCGTTGGGCAGAAGCATTACGTGAAATATCAGGAAGGCTTGAAGAAATGCCTGCAGAAGAAGGTTTTCCTGCATATTTACCATCCAGACTATCTGAATTTTATGAAAGAGCTGGTAGAGTTAAAACTTTAAATAATAACGAAGGCTCTGTCACAATTATAGGCGCTGTTTCTCCTCAAGGATCTGACTTTTCAGAACCAGTAACCCAAAACACCAAAAGATTTATTCGCTGTTTCTGGGCATTAGATAAATCACTTGCATACTCAAGGCATTACCCCGCTATAAACTGGATGTCCAGCTACAGCGAATATTTCGTTGATTTAGATAAATGGTATATAGAAAATGTCGGAGAATCTTTTATAAAATATAGAAGAAAAATAAGTACCATTTTACACGAAGAAAATCAACTTATGGAAATAGTAAAATTAATCGGTTCTGATGTTCTTCCTGATGATCAAAAACTAATAATAGAAATTGCAAAAGTAATAAGAGTTGGTTTTTTACAGCAAAATGCTTTCCATTCAGATGATACTTTTGTTCCTCTTGAAAAACAAAAATTAATGATGAAAGTTATTTTACAT
>CAKSGI010000038.1 GCA_934454005.1 uncultured Eubacteriales bacterium
GAATGTGATTAAGCTGTGCGAGGAATATGGTGCGCAGCGCTTTATGATGGTTTCCACAGATAAGGCGGTCAACCCCACGAATATCATGGGTGCAACCAAGCGTATGTGCGAGATTATCGCGAGGGCGCACAGTGCATCCGGCAGCAGTGTTGTGTTCAGTGATACGCGCTTTGGCAATGTGCTGGGCAGCGCAGGCAGTGTTATACCGCTGTTTAAACGCCAGATAGCCAATGGCGGACCGATTACGCTGACGGACAAGCGCATTATCCGCTATTTTATGACGATTCCGGAGGCCAGCCAGCTGGTGCTGCACAGTGGTGCCATCGCCAAGAACGGCGAGCTGTTTGTACTGGATATGGGCCAGCCAATTAAGATTTATGATCTGGCGGTGAATATGATTAAGCTTAGCGGGCTGGAGCCGTTCCGCGATATTGATATTATCGAGACAGGCTTGCGCCCCGGTGAAAAGCTTTATGAGGAGCTGCTGGTGAAGAGCGAAACGCTGCGCAAGACGGATAATGATTTAATCTTTATCGAGAAGGACGAACCAATCAGCATGGAGGATTTGCAGGAGCGCTTAGAAATTCTGCGTGAGGCTATCAGCTCCAACGATGATGAAATAGTGCGTGCTGCGATGCACAGGGTTGTGCCGACGTACAAAACGCCGGAAGAGGTTAACTGCAAGGCTGCGGAGGCAGCGGAGATGCAGAATGCGAAGGTTGTAGTTAAATAAAATTTAGATATATTTTGAAAGAAGGCAATGTAAAAATGAAGGCTATGAATATTTCTTTTTCTCCCCCTGATATGAGCGACATGGAAATCCAAGAGGTTGCGGATACTATTAAAAGCGGTTGGATTACTACCGGTCCGAAAACAAAAGAGCTGGAAAGACAGATTGCAAAATATGTTGGCGTTAATCGCTGCGTGTGCTTAAACAGCCAGACTGCCTGCGGTGAAATGGCACTGCGCGTGCTGGGAATCGGTGCAGGTGATGAGGTTATTGTTCCTGCGTATACCTATTCTGCATCTGCCTCTATTGTCGACCATGTGGGCGCAAAGATTGTGTTTGTAGATGTGCAGGAAGGCTGCCTGGAAATGGATTATGATAAGATGGAAGCAGCTATTACGGAAAAGACTAAGGCGATTATTCCTGTAGACCTTGGCGGTGTTCCCTGCGATTATGACAAGATTTTTGCAATTGTGGAAAAGAAAAAGGCTTTATTCCAGCCTAATAATGAAATTCAAAAGGCTATCGGCAGAGTTGCTGTTTGTGCAGATACTGCGCATGCCTTTGGTGCAAGCTGGCATGGCAAGATGTGCGGTTCTATTGCCGATTTCAGCTCCTTTAGCTTCCATGCAGTAAAGAACTTTACTACTGCTGAAGGCGGTGCATTGACTTGGAGAACTATTCCTGGTATTGATGACGAGGATATTTACCATAAGCTGCAATTACTTTCCCTGCACGGCCAATCTAAGGATGCTTTGGCAAAGACTAAGCTGGGCGCATGGGAATATGATATTGTAGGCCCTTGGTTCAAATGTAACATGACGGATATTATGGCTGGTATTGGTTTGGCGCAGATGAAACGCTATCCTGGTATGCTGGCAAGACGTAAAGAGATTATTGCAAGATATGATGCAGCGTTCAAGCCGCTGGGTATTGATGTGCTTGACCATTATAATGACAACCATCAATCTTCCGGCCATCTGTACATTACCCGTATTCCGGGCGCAGGCTTGGAGGAACGTCAGGAGATTATTGTGAAGATGGCAGAAGCAGGCATTGCTACTAATGTGCATTACAAACCACTGCCGATGATGACTGCTTATAAGAACTTAGGCTTTGATATTAAGGATTACCCGAATGCTTACAAGCGTTTTGTTAACGAGATTACTTTGCCGCTGCATACCTGCTTAACTGATGAAGAGGTTGAGTATATTATTGAAAACTACTGCAAGATTGTGAAGGAGTATATTTGATGTATCGACATTTCTTTAAGAGAATTATTGATATATTGATTTCTTTAGTTGGCCTTGCAATTTTTACTTTATTATATTTAGTTTTAGGACCAATTATATATTTTACAGATAAAGGACCAATATTCTACAATGCAAATAGAATAGGCTTAAACGGTAAATTATTTAAAATGTATAAATTTCGTTCTATGTATGTGAATGCTCCAGATATAAGAAATGAAGATGGTTCTACATACAATGCGGATGATGATCCTCGTGTTACACCTATAGGTAGATTTATGAGAAAAACGTCGTTAGACGAATTTCCGCAGTTCCTAAATGTTTTTTTAGGAGATATGAGTATAATAGGACCTCGTCCAGATCCTCCTGATGATATCTACATTTATACAGAGGAACAGAAACAAAAACTTAATGTTAAACCGGGTATCACTGGCTATAATCAAGCTTACTACAGAAATTCTGTATTACAGGATGAAAAGTTTGCTAATGATGTATACTATGCAAAACATATTAGTTTTATTTTGGATTGTAAGATTTTCTTTAAGACCATTTTGGTTGTTTTAAAGCATGACAATGTATACAATGATGCTAGTCCGATGAGAAAAGAAGGATAATAATATGAAATCTAAAAAAATCATGATTTTAGGCGCAAGTATTTTACAATTGCCTGCAATCCAACAAGCTAAAGAAATGGGATTACACGTTATAGCCGTAGATATGAATCCAGATGCTATTGGATTCAAAGAATCTGGTATACAGTGCGAGGTTATTAGCACAATCGATATTCCCGCTGTATTGAAATGCGCTAAGGAAAATGCAATAGATGGAATTATGACTTTAGCTAGTGATATGCCAATGCAAACGGTTGCACTTGTTGCTGAAGAACTTGGTTTAGTAGGTGTTAGTAAAGAAACGGCATTAAAAGCAACAAATAAAGCTTTCATGAGAGATGCTTTACAAGACTGTAATGTACCTATACCCTTATATCATCGAGTAAATGATTATCAGGGCTTTCTTGAAGCTGTAAATGATATTGTTGGAAGGGGTTATAAATGTATCGTAAAACCTGCTGACAATTCCGGTTCAAGAGGTGTAGATTTGCTTAAAAGTCAAACACCTGAGAATTTGCAAAAAGCTTATGATTACAGCAAAACTTTTTCCAGAACTGGAGAGTTAGTTGTTGAAGAGTATATGGAAGGTTCTGAAGTAAGTGTTGAAACTTTGTCGATTAATGGTATTTGCCATGTAATTCAAATAACTGACAAGATTACTACTGGTGCGCCATATTTTGTTGAGATGGGACATTCTCAACCTTCAATGTTGTCAGAAAAAATTAAGGAAGAAATAGCTGAGGTTGCAAAAGCCGCTAATAAAGCTCTTGGTATTATGGATGGACCATCTCATACGGAAATCAAGGTTACAAAAGATGGGCCTAAAATAGTGGAGCTAGGTGCTAGATTGGGCGGAGATAATATTACAACACATTTAGTTCCTTTATCTACAGGGGTAAATATGGTTGAGTGTTGCATAAAAATAGCTTTAGGCGAAGCACCAGATCTTACAGTAAAATGTAACAAAGCAGCAGCTATTCGTTACTTTAAAACTAGCTGTGGAATAGTTAAAAATATTATTGGTATACATGATGCTGAACTAGTGCCAAGTGTTAAGCAAGTAAGTATTGTACATGGTGTTGGTGAAGAACTCAAAGAGATAAAGAGTAGTACTGATAGAGCTGGGTTTGTTATTTGTCAGGCTGATTCTGTAGTTGAAGCTGTAAATGAATGTGAAGTAGCAATCGGTAAAGTTCAGTTTATTATGTAGAAAGCTAGGAAGTATATATGAAAATATTAAAGCCATGTGCATATTATGAACCAGAATTTTTTTCTAGTGCACATCTAGATAATGATTTAGAGGAAGCATTAGTTAATAATGGGATAGATGTATGTGTTGTTACTCCACAGCCGTCACGTGGGTGTACGGAAGAAGAATATGCTAATTTTAAGCATAAAGAATATAAGTATGATGGGCATGTAAATATTGAGCGTTTTAAGTTGATGAAGGAAGGAAAAAACGTATTCGAGAGGGCTTTTCGCTATATTTACATGAATATTAAACAGTATCTGATATGTTTAAAATACAAAGATATAGATTTAATTTTTGCAGATAGTACTCCACCAACTCAAGGTGCTTTAGCCGCATTACTGAAGAAACGGTTAAAGAAACCTTTTGTTTATAATTTACAGGATGTTTTTCCTGATTCCATGGTAAATGCCAAAATGACAAAAAAAGGTAGCTTTATTTGGAAGATAGGTAGGATTATTGAAGATTTTACTTACAGAAATGCAGATAAAATCATAGTGATATCTGATGATTTCAAGAAAAATATTATGGAAAAAGGTGTGCCAGAAAATAAGATAGTGGTTATTCCTAATTGGGTAGATACTAATGTTATTTATCCAGTTGTAAAAACGAATAATAAACTTTATGATGAATTTAATATTCCTAAAGATAAGTATATTGTACTTTATGCTGGTAATCTTGGAAACGCTCAGGGATCAGATATTATTTTAGAAACAGCAGATTTGTTATCAGAATATGATGACACTATATTTGTTGTATTTGGGGGTGGCAGCCAGTTCGAGAAGTTTAAACTCAAAGCAAAGAGCAGAAAAAATCTTATGGTTTTTGACTTGCTACCTAGCGAAAGAGTTTCTGAAGTATATAGCTTAGGAGATATTGCTTTAATAACATGTAAAAAAGGAACTGGTATGGCGGGGATGCCTAGTAAAACTTGGAGTATCATGGCATGTAATGTACCAATAATAGCTTCATTTGATACGGATAGTGAGTTAGCTAACATACTCAATCAAGTAGATGCGGGAGTATGTGTTGAACCTGAAAATGCTGAACGCTTAGCAAAGGCTATATTAAATTGTTATCAAAACAAAAATGTTGATAAGTGTTATTCTAGGGAATATGTAGTAAATAATATATCCAAACAACATTGCACATCTATGTACATTAATGAAATAAAAAAATATCAAGATAAAGTGTTTAAATAAGAAATATATATATTATATAAATAATAATCCGTAAATTACATATATAAAACAGTTATTATGTTAAAAACTTCAAAATAAACAAATAACAAATAAATGACTAGCGAGGGCGGTTGTTTAAAATGAAAATTAAAATATTATTAATTTCACCTGCACCACCTAATGTAGGAGGAATAGCTACTTGGACAGAAGTATATGTGAAAGTTTTATCGAAATATGGTATGAATACAATTTTAGTAGATACATCAGTTATAGGCAAAAGAAGTGAAACCAATGATGATAAAATTAGTATTTTAAGTGAAATAAAAAGAAGTTTAAAAATATGGAGTAACACGTTTTCATACTTGATTAAGGAGCAGCCACAGCTTATGCACTTGAATACCAGCTGTTCTCGTAGGGGGATTTATAGAGATTTTCTATGTGCAGTTTTTGCAAAATTGTTTGGAAAGCCAATTATATTGCATTGCCACTGCAATGTTAATGACCAGTTAGGAAATGACAAATATGCTGTTTTGTGTTTTCAAAAGCTATGTAATTTGTGTAGTAGAGTTCTTGTACTGAACAAGTCCTCCAAGGAATATGTAGATGGATTATCTAATACAGAGACAGTTATAATGCCTAATTTTATTAATACTGACTTTATTTCGCATGGAAAAATAATTAACAACTCAATTAAGCGAATACTTTATGTTGGACAGGTTAGAAAGAGTAAGGGAGTCGATTCCATAATTGAAGTTGCTAAAAATAATAAAAAGATATTATTCGATTTAGTTGGCCCATTGACAAGTGAGTATGATGAAGTTGCATTAAGTAGCATAGAAAATATTGTCTTACATGGAGCACAGAACAAGGAGTATATAAAAAATATCTTAGATAATGCAGATATCTTTTTGTTTCCTACTAAATCTGAAGGATTTTCTTTAGCTTTATTAGAAGCAATGGCAAGATGCTTACCGGTAATAACTACCGATGTAGGTGCAAACAAGGATATGATAGAGGATAAAGGTGGCGTAATTGTACCTATTAATAACTCAAATGCTATAGATACTGCTATACAACGAATGTCTGACAAAAATATACGTGAACAGATGTCGAAGTTTAACGTAGAAAAGGTTGAAAGAAATTATACCATTGATATAGTAATGCAAAGATTGACTGATTTATATAAATTAATAATAGATAAGAGAAAATAAGACAAAGGTAAGGAGCGAAAGCTATGGGGTTGTTATCAGGTGCTTATATGTTTTTGGATTTAGCTTCCAGAGGTTTTAATAAATATATAGTTAGTCCTGCTAAAGTTGGTTTATGCAGCAAATCAGGAAAAAATAATAGATTTGGTGCTAATGTAAAGGTTAGTGGTTGGAAGAATCTTTTCCTTGGCAATAATGTCTCAATAGGGAACAACTCAATAATCTTAACTACAAGGGCAAAAGTTATTTTTGAAAATAATATTATGATTGGTCCAGGCGTAAAAATTATAACGGGAAATCACAGAATAGATGTTGTTGGTAAGTTTATGATTGATATTACAGATAGAGATAAGTTACCAGAGAATGATGAGGATGTGCTTTTTGAAGGTGATAATTGGATTGGTGCTAATGCTGTCATTCTTAAAGGAGTTTGTATAGGACGTGGCAGCGTTGTTGCAGCAGGTGCTGTAGTTACAATTAATGTTCCTAGATACGCAATTGTTGGTGGAGTACCAGCACGTGTGATAGGATATAGATTTGATAAGGATACCATTTTAGAACACGAGAAGTTGCTATATTCGGCTCATGAGGATTAAGGTTAATGAAAAAAATTCTTTTATACATTGATAATTTATATTTAGGTGGCGCTCAAAGAGTAATGAGTAACTTAGCAAATTATTTTGCTAAAGAAGGTTATGACGTTATTTTAGTAAATGAAGTGAAGCCTAATATAAATAAAAAAGCATATATGACTAATGAAAAAATTAAAAGAGTATATTTGGAAGAGAATACTGTAAGGAATTTTTTTTATAGACAGTTAAAGAGGGTGTATACCTTAAGGAGCATTATACAAGCTGAAAGACCAGATGTTGTTTTGTCGTTTTTAGGTCCGACCAATGTAAGAATGTTAGTAGCGACTATTGGTTTAAATGTAAAGAAGATAGTATCTGTACGTAATGATCCATATAAAGAATATGGTAAAGGTATAAAAAAGCTTTTCGCAAGAGAATTATTTAAGCTTGCAGATGGATACGTGTTCCAAACGACTGAAGCTGCATCTTATTTTTCTAACAATGTGCAGAAATCTGCTAAAGTGATTTACAATCCGGTGAATGAAGTTTTTTATAAAACTCAAAGGATAAATATTAAGAAAGAAATTGTATCAATCGGCAGATTACAGGATCAAAAGAATCCGATGTTGCTTATTGAAGCGTTTGGTATTATTGCTAAAAAGTATAGGGATTGGAAACTATGCTTTTGCGGGGAAGGTGAACTACAACTTTTACTAGAAGAGAGATGTAAAATTTTAGGTATCAGCAATCAAGTGGTTTTCGAAGGGCAAATATCTAATGTAAATGAGAAATTAAGTAGTTCTGCTATATATGCTTTGTCTTCAGACTACGAAGGCATGCCTAATGCTTTAATGGAAGCTATGGCTGTTGGGGTACCTTGTATATCGACAGATTGTCCATGTGGTGGACCAAGAGAACTAATAAAGAATGGGGAAGATGGCATTCTTGTACCAGTAGGTGATGTCTATAAAATGTCAGAAGCATTGGAAGCTCTGATTGTGAAGAATGATTATCGTGAGAGCTTAGGTGAAGCAGCCAAGCTACGTGCTTTAAATTTTAAATTTGATAAAATTTTAAAGGAATGGAAAGAGTATCTGGAAAAGTAGGAGATAAATATAATCATGAATATTCATATAAGCAAGTTGCTCTTTGAAAATAAAATATATTTAATATTATTTCAGCTATGCGTAATTACCAATGCGGTATTTGGTGAAGACAAGGAAGCTTTTTTTGTATCTAAGGTTTTTATGTTATTGTTTTTTGTAGGAATAACCTTTAAACTGCTTGCAAGTGGCACTCGTATTGTTCTTGGTAAAAGTGTTATCTTACCATTTATTTTTGTGTTTTATGAGATTGTTTCATGTGTTTGGGCTTTTAATCAAGAGGTGGCAATTAGTCAATTAGTAACTCAGTTACAGTTATTTGTTTTATTTTTTTTCTCATATATGTATATCAAAAAAATTGGCCGATTAGAAGATTATTATAATGCTATGTATCTATCCGGTATTGGACTAATTTTTTACTCCTTGTATGTGTATGGTGGATTGTCAGGATTCTTGGCAATAATGAGTACAGGTCACAGAATGGGCGATCTCATAGGTAATCAAAATACATATGGATTGGTATTTGCAAATGCTGCATTAGTAGCCTTATACTACTTTTTTTTCAATAATGAAAAACGATATATATTGCTTGCTGGACTATTTATATTTTTTGGTCTTAGTAGTGGATCTAAAAAGGTAGTGTTGTTACTTATATTAGGTCTGTTTTTCTTAATTTTATCAAAATATGGTGTTCGTAAGCTTTTTAAAGTGATAGTCTATTCTTTTACTTCAGTATTAATTGGATTGGTTCTCATCCATTTACCTCTTTTTTCCACGATTTTGGAACGATTGGAATCATATTTATCTGTCACAGGTAACACAAGTGATAACCTACGTGCTGAATTAATTAGATATGGTTTAGATTTATTCTATGAAAATCCTTTATTAGGATATGGATTAAATAACTATAGTTTATTCCATTGGAGTGGTGCTTATTCACATAATAACTATATCGAGATATTAGTTAGTTTAGGCATTATTGGATTTCTCATTTACTATTCAATATTTATTAATGGTACAATTGCTTTGTTAAAGAAAAGAAAAAACTTAAAGTCAATACACGTTTTACTAGTTTTTTCTACAATTTCTTCGCTTATTTTTGGATATGGTATGGTACAGTTTTATAGTAAAGGAATATGGATATTAATGGGGGTTATGCTTGCTGAAGTAGATAATATTGCAATAGCTAGTAATATAAATAAAGTTTTGTGTAAAAGAAAGGAATGTTAAAATGAGCTTTTGTTCAAAAGTCACTAATGGCCTAAGATTGGTGTATGATTACCATTTTCGATGGCTTTATTTAGCAAGCTTTGGTAAATATAATGATTGGGACGATGAGGCTTTTTTAAAAAAAGCTTTTGAATGTCATATGGGTAAAAAATTAAATCTTGATAATCCACAAACATTTAACGAAAAGCTTCAATGGCTTAAGTTATATAATCGTAAACCTGAATACACTATGATGGTTGATAAGTATGCAGTCCGCAAGTATATTGCTGATACCATTGGAGAAGAATATCTTATTCCCTTATTAGGCGTTTGGGATAATCCGGATGACATTGATTTTGCTGCTTTGCCTAACCAATTTGTTTTAAAATGTAATCACAATTCCGGCTTGGGTATGTGCATATGCAAGGATAAGAGTAAGATTAATATTGAAAAGGTTAAAGCTGATTTACGAAAAGGATTGCAGCAGGATTATTATCTTACTTGGCGCGAATGGCCGTATAAAAATGTACCTAGAAAAATTGTTTGCGAAAAATATATGGAAGATTGCCATGCGCATGAACTTATAGATTATAAATTTATGTGCTTTAATGGTGAAGTTAAATGTATTTTTACATGCAGTGATCGTTTTTCTGAGGATGGACTAAAGGTTACTTTTTTTGATAAAGATTGGAATGTACTACCTTTTGAGCGCCATTACCCTGCTAGTAAAAATCCACCCCGAAAACCTATTAATTATAATAAAATGATTCAGTTTGCAGAACAGATGTCAAAAAGAATTCCTTTTGTACGTGTAGATTTTTACGAAATTAATGGACAGCTTTATTTTGGTGAACTTACCTTTTTTCCAGGAAGTGGATTCGAAGAGTTTACTCCCGATATTTGGGATTTTAAGTTAGGTAGTTGGATTAAGTTGCCCAAGTAAAAGGAGATATTTATGTTTAAGTGTATAATTGGTGCTGATTTGGTCCCTACAAAATCTAATATTAGTTTATTTGCTAATGCAGACGTAGAGACTTTAATTGGTGATGAGATAAAAAAAATATTAGCAAGGGCAAATTTTACAATTTTTAATTTAGAAGTACCCTTGACTGATTTAAGTACTCCGATTAAAAAATGTGGTCCGAATCTTATTGCACCTACAAAAACAATAGCTGGCTTAAAAGCTATTAATCCGCATTTTTTTACGCTTGCAAATAACCATATTTTAGACCAAGGGGAACAAGGATTGAATTCTACAATGAGTCTTTTGGATAAGTATGGGATTGATTATGCAGGTGCAGGTAAAGATGTAGAAGAAGCAGCTAAACCATATGTTTTAGAACAAGATGGAAAGAAAATAGGCATTTATTGCTGCGCAGAGCATGAATTTACAATTGCTACAGAAATTACTCCTGGAGCAAATCCCTTTGATCCATTGAATAGCTTGGATCACATTATGGAATTAAAAAAACAATGTGATTATGTCATTGTCTTATATCATGGTGGGAAAGAACACTATAGATACCCATCTCCTTATTTGCAAAAAGTTTGCAGAAAAATTGTAGATAAGGGAGCGGATTTTGTCGTTTGTCAGCATAGCCATTGTATAGGCTGCGAAGAGAAATGGCATGAAGGCACTATAGTTTATGGTCAGGGTAACTTTTTGTTTGATGCTGCTGATAATGAATATTGGAATACTAGCTTATTGATAGAACTAAATATAGGCAACAAATTAGAGGTTTCCTATATACCTTTATGCAAAAATAAATATGTTGTACAAATGGCTGGTAAAACAGAAGCTGAAACTATACTTAAACAATTTCATAAGCGATCCAGTGATATTTTATGTAAAGATTTCATTCAAGAAAATTATTCAAAGTTTGCTGAGTCAATGGGTTTAGGGTATTATTATAGAATTTCTGGTAAATTGTCTAGTTTTTTACCAATCAGAATTATTAACAAACTTAGCAATTATCTGTTCCTAAGATTGATGTATGGACCAGAGGAAAAAACAATGATTGAAAATTGTTTAGAATGCGAAGCACATAGAGAATTGTTTAGTCAATTCTTAAAGGATAGTAGAAAAGGTAGGCTTTAATTTAAGTGGCAACAATCAATGATAAGGTAGCATCATCAACAAAATGGACTTTCATTACAGAAGTGATGGCTAAGCTTGTAAATCCTATTAGTAATATGATTTTAGCCAGGCTGCTGGCGCCGGAAGCTTTTGGTGTCTTAGCGACAGTTTTAATGATACTCTCATTTGCTGATATGTTGGCTGATGCAGGCTTTCAGAAATACATAATTCAAAAGGAATTTAAAGATAATCTTGAAAGAGAACAGAGTACTTTAGTTGCGATTTGGAGCAATATAGCATTAGGTTTTGTATTATGGATAGGCGTTTTTGTGTTTCAGGATAAGCTGGCAAGTTTGGTTGGCAATCCTGGCTTAGGTAACGTATTGGCAATAGCAGGCATTGCTATTCCTCTGACAAGTATTTCTAGCGTACAGCTTGCCCTATTAAGAAGGGATTTTAACTTTAGGGCATTATTCGTTTTCAGATTGTGTGTAATAATCGTTCCGTTGTTAATTACTGTACCGTTAGCTTATTTGGGGTATGGCTATTGGTCATTAATCATAGGACATATAGCAGCACAAGCATTATTGGCAATTACTGTAACCAAGTATTCTGAATTTCACCTTCGTTTATACTATAATGCAAGTCAATTGTTGGATATGCTGTCATTCTCAATCTGGACATTGATAGAGTCGATTGCCAATTGGTTAACAAGTTGGGTTGATATTTTCATAGTATCTTCGTTTTTTACCGCGCATTACTTGGGATTATATAGAATGTCAATGGTTGCAGTAAACGGACTATTGGCAGTTGTTTCAGGTGCAATTGTGCCGGTTTTATACAGTGCTCTTTCAAGGTTACAGACAGATAATGATAAGTTTATTGGAATGTTCTATTTTATCTTGAAAAGAACAGCAATTCTTGTAATACCTTTGGGAATTGGCTTGTATATTTACAAAGATTTGGCCAGAAGTATTTTGTTTGGCGCTAAATGGTATGAAGCAGACATGATGATAGGCTTGTGGGGATTGACTAGCTGCTTGACTATTCTCTATTGCCATTTTTGTAGTGAATTGTATCGCGCAAAGGGAGCACCCAAGGTTTCCTTCTTAGCGCAGGTATTGCATATGGCTTTTTTGATACCAGTTATGTACTATTTTTCCAAAAGCTTTGATGAATTGGTATATGTACGAAACTTTGCTAGATTACAGTTTATTGCTGTACATTTGCTGTTAGTATATATCTTTTTCAAGGTTAGTCCTGTTAGAATGCTTAAGGTTACAATACCATATATCGGTGCTGGCGTAATAATGGGTTGCTTTGCGTACTATACCAGGATTATGATTGGTAATGTTTTATACGATTATATTTCTATTCCCTTATGTGTGATATTGTATTTTATGTCTTTGTATTTAATTCGGCCAGAACGCAGAATGTTGGGTGAAATCATTAAAAAGAGAAGCTTATATTAACGAAAAACTGACAATGTTAAAAGAAATACGATATATTTTTAATAAAAAGATGTAGATACTTGTTTGATATGTACCCAGTTTCTGGACACCGCTTAAAAATTGAATAATTATATTTGCATCATGGATGTTTTCCTAAATTTAGATGGAGGCAATAAATGACTAAAACTGTTTTAGAACAAGACTATATGCGCTATCCAAAAGCATCAGATATGCCGGCTTTTCGAAAGTACTTTAGAAAAGTTCAGAGCACCAGCTTTTTTCCATTACAGTTTCTTTATAAAGTGATTTATAGATTGCTTAAAGAATTTCGTCATATTGAAATATCAAGAACTACGCAAATCGGAGAAGGTTTATATATAGGTCATGCTTATAAC
>CAKSGI010000039.1 GCA_934454005.1 uncultured Eubacteriales bacterium
TTTTTATTTTTTTGTAACATATGTATTGTAAACCTACAAGGCTTCCGTTTTTATAGTTTTGATTATCTTGAATAAATTATGTGATAATGTTACAATTAGATATTATAAGTGTGTGGTTAAATTGAATATTAAAAGATGGATTTTTTCCAAAGTTGATAAGGAAAGGGCCTCTAAAATAGCAGAGGATTTAAATATACCATTTTTTCTTGCTACGATATTAGATATAAGGGGAATAACTGACGAAAAGTATATAAATAAGTTTTTATCATGTGATGTAGAACTCTCAGATCCTATGTTATTGGCAGATATGGACAAGGCCGTTAAAAGAATTAACAAAGCCGTTGAATCTTTTGAAAAGATATGCATTTACGGGGATTATGATGCGGATGGTGTTACAGCGACGGCTCTACTTTATTCATATTTGGAATCTTGTGGTGCTAATGTTATGTATTACATTCCATGCAGAGATGAAGATGGCTATGGGCTTAATTTTACATCAATAAAAAAGCTCAAAGAAGAAAATGTTGATCTTATTATAACTGTTGATAACGGAATTGTGTCAATAGATGAGGTTGATTATGCCAATAAATTAGGAATAGATATGATTATTACAGACCACCATCAGACTAGGGATGAGATCCCTAATGCTATTGCAGTTATAGATCCGCATAGAAAAGACTGTAAAAGTTCTTTCAAAGAATTAGCAGGCGTAGGTGTTGCTTTTAAATTGGTTTTGGCATTAGAGGGTAAGGACAGAAATATAAAACAATTGTTTGAAAATTATTCAGATCTTGTGGCAATTGGAACTGTTGGAGATATAATGCCATTAGTTGATGAAAATAGAATTTTTGTTAAAGATGGACTAAAAAGTATTCGCAATACAGATAGAATAGGGATTAAATGTCTTTTAGAGGAATCTGGAATGTTTGGAAAAGAACTTTCTGCAGGAAATATTGCATTTACAATTGTTCCTAGAATAAATGCAATGGGTAGACTAAGTTGTGCAGACAAGGCTGTAAAATTATTAATTTCAGATTCTTATGAAGAATCTAGGGATTTATCTGTAGAACTTGGTGAGAATAACGCTAAAAGACAAAAAATCGAACTTGTTATTCAAAAAGAAGTGGAGGATATATTAGAAAATAATCCAACAATAAAATATGATAGAATTCTTGTTATAGATGGAGAAGGTTGGAATAATGGAGTTGTTGGAATTGTAGCGTCTAAAATTACAGAAAAATATTCAAAGCCTTGTATAATAATATCTAGGGATGGAAAAGAAGCCAAAGGCTCCGGCAGAAGTGTTAAAGGATTTTCTTTATATGATGCAGTATGCAGTTGTGGTGATCTCTTAACCAAATTTGGTGGACATCCTATGGCCGCAGGACTAAATATGATGAGCTGTAATATTGAAGAATTAAGAAAAAGGATTAATGAATATGCTAAAAAACTTGGTGAAGTACCTTGTCCAGAATTGAGAATAGATTGTAAACTTAATCCAAAGGCGGTTTCTGTAGATTTAATAGAACAGCTTTCGGCTTTAGAACCATTTGGAACGTCAAATCCTAAGCCAATTTTTGCGTTGTGTAAAATGAGTTTAACAAATATCTATCCTGTTGGTGGAGGAAAGCATTTAAGGTTAAGCTTAAATAGAGATAATATTGCCCTTACGGCTATGAAATTTTCAACTTCACTTAATGAGTTTCCATATAGAGTTGGAGACATACTAGATATTGTAGTCTCCATTGATAAGTCGGAGTATAGGGGAACGGAGGAATTATCTATAATTATAAAGGACATGAAATTATCTGATATTGATTTAGATGAAATTATAAAAGATAAAATTTTATATGAAAAATTAAAGAGAAATGAAGAAATATCTGATAAAGATATTAAGTCGATAAAACCAAATAGAGATGAATTTGCTAAGGTGTATAGATACTTTAGAGAAAATAATGGTTGGAATTCAAGCATAGATGTGTTGACTTATAGACTAAATGATAAAAATATTAATTTTATAAAGGCAATTATAATAATAGACATAATGGCTGAATTGGGGATAATTAAAGTTGAAAATATCGGGGATGTATATAATATAAACTTAGTTGATATAGGGAAAAAAGTGGATTTAAATTCATCTGTAATATTATCTAATTTAAAATAGATTGGGGTCAGATTTTAATGTTAAAGGGAAAGAACTATAATAGTTATGATCAACTGATTGATATGATTAATGATGTAGACAAGAACTTTGACAAAAATGTGATTGATAAAGCTTATCATTTTGCATTAGAAGCCCATGGGGATCAGAAAAGAAAAACAGGAGAACCTTACATATTACATCCAATATCTGTTGCATGTATTTTAGTGGAGCTAGGTATGGACACAGATTCTATAGTTGCGGCATTGTTGCATGATGTAGTAGAAGATACAGATGTAGAGCTTGAGACAATTAAAAAGAAGTTTGGACAAGAAATAGCAAATTTAATAGATGGTGTAACTAAAATAGGAAAGATTCCACTCTCTTCAAGAGAAGAACAGCAAGCAGAAAATATAAGAAAAATGCTGATAGCTATGGCGGATGATATAAGAGTTATAATTATAAAGCTAGCTGATAGGCTTAACAATATGAGAACTATAGATTGTATGTCAGAACAAAAGCGCAGAGATAAGGCTCTTGAAACTATGGAGGTTTATGCACCAATTGCACATAGATTAGGTATACGTGCAATTAAAGAAGAGATGGAAGACATATCTTTAAGATATTTAGATCCGGTCGCTTATAAAGAAATTGAAGATACCATGAATTTAAAAAAGTCCAATAGGCAAGAGTTTATTGAAAAAACAAAAAAGAATATAATGAAAAGAGTTTCTAAATATATACCTAATGTTCATCTTGAGGGAAGAGTAAAAAGTGTAAATGGCATATATAGAAAAGTGTTTGTTCAAGGAAAGTCTATTGAGGAAATCTATGATATATATGCAGTTAGAGTTATTGTGGATACAGTAAACGATTGTTATAATGTTTTAGGAATAATACATGATATTTATACTCCACTTCCAAATAGGTTTAAAGATTATATATCAACACCTAAACCTAATTTTTATCAATCTTTACATACAACCGTTATAGGTGGAGAGGGAATACCATTTGAAGTTCAAATAAGAACATGGGAGATGCATCATACAGCCGAATATGGTATAGCGGCTCATTGGAAATATAAATTAGGTGGAACGGTAAAAAAGGATAATGTTGAAAAGCGCTTGACATGGATAAGACAAATGCTAGAAAATCAAAAAGATAGCGATGATGCAACAGATTTAGTTAGAAATATAAAGTATGACTTGGGTTCAGAGGAAGTTTTTGTTTTTACGCCTAAAGGAGATGTTATAAGTTTGCCTCAGGGAGCGACTGTTATAGATTTTGCCTATGCTATACATAGTGCGGTGGGAAATCGTATGGTAGGGGCAAAAGTAGATAGAAAAATAGTTCCTATAGACTATAAAATGAAAACTGGTGAAATAGTTGAAATAATGACAACTAAAGAAGTTGTGAAAGGACCTAGTCGAGATTGGTTAAAAATAGTGAAGACAAGCGAGGCTAGGAATAAAATAAGGCAATGGTTTAAAAAAGAAAAAAGAGAAGAAAATATAATTGAAGGAAAATTAGAATTAGAAAAAGAGTTAAAAAGAAATAATATAAATCTTAACGAAGCGGATATGCAAAACTTTTTACAAATTATTTCAAAGAAAAGAAAATGTAATAGTATAGAGGACTTATATGCGTCTATAGGGTATGGTGGAACACAAGTTTGGCGTATTATGCCGCGTGTTAAGGATGAATATTTAAAAAATTATTCTAAAGAGTCTCAAAAGCATATTGACAAAGTAGAAAATAAAAATAGTAAAAATAAAGAATCGACTTCTTCTGGTATTATAGTTGATGGAATAGATAATTGTTTAATTAAATTTTCAAAGTGTTGCAATCCATTACCAGGAGATGATATAATAGGCTTTATAACTAGAGGATATGGAGTATCGGTTCATAAGAGGAATTGTACTAATGTTCCAAAAGATATAGAATCGTTTCAAGATCCTAAAAGATGGATACCTGTTCGTTGGGCAGATAAGGTTAAAGAAAAATTCGCAACAACGCTTGAAATAGTTGCTTCTGATAGAACAGGGCTTTTGGCTGATATAACATTGCAGCTTTCCTCTATGCATATTTTTATTCATTCGTTAAATTCAAGGCATACAGATGATAATCATGCTATTGTATATGCAACAATTACTATTAATGATATTGAACATCTAAAAAACATTACTTCTAGGTTAAGTAAAATAAAAGGCATAACGTCTATTAAACGTTCGTAAAAAATTTATTTTTAAAGGAGAATATATGAAAGCAGTTTTACAAAGAGTGTTATATGCATCTGTTAGCATTAATTCAGAGGAAATAAGCTCAATAAATAAAGGATATCTTATTCTTTTGGGGATAGATAAAGATGATGAACTTAGTGAGTGCGAAATTTTATCATCAAAGGTTTATGATTTGAGAATATTTGAAGATGACAATAAAAAAATGAATTTATCGATATCTGATATAGATGGAGAAATTCTAGTTGTTCCAAATTTTACTATTTGCGCTGATTGTAGAAAGGGAAAAAGACCATCATTTATCAACGCTAAAAGTCCGGACAAAGCAAAGTTACTTTATGAAAAATTTTGTGATAGTCTAAGAAAGAAAAATATAAAAAAATTAAAAACAGGAGTATTTGGCGCAGACATGCAGGTAAACATCTTAAATGATGGACCTGTAACAATTATTCTTGATTCAAAGGAGCTAAAAAGGAAATGTTGAGTATAGAGACATATCCGGTGGGGATCTTAAAGACGAATTGTTATTTAATAAAGGATTTAAGTACGGGTAAAATTGCTATTGTGGATCCTGGAAGCAGCACTAAAGAGTTAGATTTGGAAATTGAAAGTAATAAATTGATGATTGAATATATACTATTAACTCATGGACATTTTGACCATATAAAGTCTGTTAGTAAATATAAAAATATTACAGGAGCCAAAGTTGTAGCTTGTAAAGAAGAAGAAACACTTATCAAAAATCCTGATTTAAATTTATCATCAAGATATACGCCAAATGGTGTAGATGAGTTTCATATAGATATTTTATTATCAGATAAAGAGACGATTATGCTTGGTAAAACAAAGATAGAATTATTTTATACTCCGGGGCATACTCATGGAAGCTGTTGCTATATATTGGATAATAATATAATGTCGGGTGACACATTATTTAAAGGAGAAATAGGAAGAACAGATTTGGCAACGGGAGACTATAAGGATATGAAGAGGTCACTGAAAAAACTTTTTGAACTTAATGGAGACTACAAGGTTTATCCGGGCCATGGAGATAAAACAGGTCTTGATTTCGAAAAAAGAAACAATAGATATTTTAAAGGATTGTAAATAATGAATCTTTATATAGATAATCACAAGTTTATTTATGAAACGGAAAATATATGTAGACTATTTTTCCCTAATAGTAAGTTTAAAGTCATAAAAAACACAAAACCATGTGAGAGCGATGATGAATTTATTTATACTAATATTACTATTGAAAATGATGAGGCGATTATCGAGGCTATAGTAAAACTTAAAGGGGAAATTAAAAAAAAATATTCAAAGGTTTTTACTTATGATACAGATTTCGAAAATGAATGCGAAAGGCAAGTAGCTATTATTTTATTTGAAATATTAGATAGTTTTGAAAAAATTCATCCCCCTTGGGGAATTATCACAGGAATACGTCCAGTTAAATTAATGAGGAGGTTAATAAAGGAGAGAGGAACACAAAAGACAATTGATTATTTTAAGAATGTATTTTTAGTTTCTGCTGAAAAACTTAATTTATGCTATGAAACAATGGGGAACGAACAAAAATTAATAGATTTATCTAAAAGTAATTCTTTTAGTTTGTATATATCAATACCTTTTTGTCCTACAAGATGTACATATTGTTCATTTGTTTCTCAGTCAATAGAAAAAGCCAAAAGGCTTATTCCTGAGTATGTAGAGTTACTTTGCAAAGAGATTAAATATACGGCAAGAATTTCTAATCAGTTAAATCTTAAATTAGAAACTGTTTATATAGGTGGAGGGACACCAACAACACTTTTGCCAGACCAAATGTTTAAACTGCTAACTGCTATAAAGGATAGTTTTAATTTAGACTCTTGTAGAGAATTTACAGTTGAAGCGGGAAGGCCTGATACCGTGACAAATGAAATATTGAGTGTTATAAAATCATTTAATGTGAATAGAATTAGTATTAACCCACAAACATTGAATAATGAAATTCTAAAGAAAATAGGACGTAAACATACTGCAAATCAAACAATAGATGCTTTTAATATGGCTAGGAAGTGTGGGTTTAATAATATAAATATGGATTTAATAGCTGGTTTACCGGATGAATCTTACGAAAGTTTTGCCAATACATTAAATAATATTTGCCAACTTTCACCCGAAAATATAACAGTGCACTCATTGTCAATAAAAAAAGCATCTAAACTAACAGAAAACGGTAATGAATTTAAATTAGAGGATTCTATAAAAACATCAAATATGTTGAAGTTTGCATATTATAAATTGAAAACTAATAATTATATACCTTACTATCTTTATAGGCAGAGCCGGATTGTGGGTAATCACGAAAATGTTGGTTGGGCTAAGACGAATCATGAATGCCTTTACAATGTGTATATAATGGATGAAACACATACTATTCTTGCATGTGGAGCGGGGGCAGTTACAAAATTAAAACAACCAGGTGGCAATTATATTGAAAGGATATTTAATTATAAGTTTCCTTATGAATACATTTCGTCATTTGAAGAAATGATGAAAAGAAAGGAGAAGGTAATAGAATTTTATGAGAAATTTCAGTAATTCATACAATAAATTTGTGTTTGGGTTAGAACAAATAAATGAAGCAGCGGCAAAATATCCAAAAGAGTTTGTTGACAGTATGGAGATGATGTTTAAGAAGGAAATTTCAGATCTTGCAAGTTTTGTTTTGAAGCCCGAAAATAAATGTAAAATTTTAATGCTTGCAGGACCTTCCAGTAGTGGAAAAACTACTACAGCATATAAATTAAGAGACGAGTTGATAAAAAGGGGAAGAAGAACTATAATAATATCACTAGATGACTTCTATTTAGGTAAAGGTAAAGCTCCTATATTATTAGATGGTAAACATGATTATGAAGCTGTTGAGGCTCTCGATGTTCAAGCGGTCAAGGATTGTTTGTTTTCTCTTATGCAGAATAGATTTTGTGATGCCCCTAAATTTGACTTTAAAACAAAATCTCCGTTTAAGGATAAAATGCATATTGAGCTAGGTGAGGATGACATTGTAATAGTAGAGGGCCTTCATGCATTGAATCCTATATTTACATCTAGCTTTCCTAAAAAAGAGGGAATATTAAAAGCTTATATAAGTGTAAAGCAAGGGATAAAAGACTATAATGGAGTGGTGTTTTCTAGAAGAGATGTTAGGCTTGTTAGAAGATTAGCAAGGGACTATAGGTCTAGAGGCGCAGATGCAGAGGATACTTTATCGATGTGGGACTCTGTAGCAAGGGGAGAATTTCTATATATACATCCATTTAAGAGAACTAGTGATGTTACGGTGAATTCTATTCATATTTATGAACCATGTGTACTTTGCCATCAGGCAATGCCATTATTAAGATCAATTAATAAGGATAGTGTATATTTTAAATTTTCTAGGAGAATTCTATCAAGTATAGAAAGATTTTATCCAATTGATATAGAGCTTGTTCCAACGGACTCTTTAATTCGTGAATTTATTGGTGGAGGTATTTATTGAAATAATTATGCCGATAAAAATATAAGAATATTATAAAAAATGAGGTGCTTTTTATGGGACTATTTGAAGATACGTTTGTAACATTAAAATCTGCAGCAAATGTTGCTGTTGAGAAAACGGGAAAAATTATTGATGCGTCTAAGCTTAAAATTAGTTTATCTGAGCAGAATAGTAAGTTGACTAAATGTTTTGAAGATTTGGGTAGACTTACTTATACTTCAACTAAGAATTTTAATGCAGTTGATGATCAAAGAGATAGTATCATCAAAAATATTGATACAATCTATGATAAAATAAAAGAAATAAACGATCAAATAGCGTTAACAAAGGATAAGGAAGTATGTGAAAAATGTGGTTATATTAATGACAAAGATATGATTTATTGCGGTAAGTGTGGATCTTTACTGAAAAAGGAACATGAAGAAATACCTATAGATGAAACTGAGGTATAAATAAAATTTTAATAAAAAGCTTGTGTTAATGCTTCGAGTACGGAGCTATTAACGCAAGCTTTTTGTTTTGCAAAAAATAAAAGCTCAGCGGTCAAGAGGAAGGGGAACCTTTGACTTGAGTGAGCTTTTACATAGTTATATTTTAATATGAAACAAAAAATGAACACAGACCAATTATACGAATAATAGATTATACTTAACTGTTTGTAAAAATAGAATATGTAATTTGATTTTTTAGAAAACAGATTCTATTAATTTATCTGAACTTTCTGGGGAGTAGATGAATCTATCGATATGATCTTTAGTGTAAAAATAATTTGGTGTTGATGGTTTGTAATCGTAGTCAAATGTGTCAATTATTATTAGCTTAACCTTCATCCTACTTGGAATAATGTTCTTAATATATACACTTGCTTGTTGACCAGGGGTTACACCATCTTTTAGTTCAGCTAATCCAGCAAGATTTGGTGTGAGTTCGATAAAGACCCCATAATCTTCTACAGATCTTATTATTCCGGCGACTGTTTCGCCTGCAGAAAACATGTTAGCGTTTTCTTCCCATGTTCCTAGTAATTCTTTATGAGTGAGATTAATTCTATCATTTTCAATAGATTTTACAATAGCTTTAATGTCCATACCCACATAGAATCTTTCTCTTGGGTGATCTATTCTAGAAACAGAGATAGTATCAATTGGCAAAAATGAGACAATGCCACATCCTATATCGGCAAAAGCGCCAAATGATTCTAAATGTGTTATTTTTGCATTTATTATATCACCAGGACTGAATTTAGAAATATAGTTTTCGGTACATATTTCTTGGGCGATTCGTCTTGATAATGTTGCAATTGTATTTCCATTTTCATCTTTTTTGAAACCAGTTACAACAAAACATACAGGACGATTAACTTTTGAAATTATTGCTATATCTCTTATGGTTCCTTCTTTTATTCCTATAGCACCTTCTTCTCTTGGAATTATTCCTTTCATGCAACCAAGTTCTACGATTAAATTATGTTCACTATCACAAACAGTGGCTCTTGCTTCTAGGATTTTTTTTTCGTGGAATGCATCATTTAAATTTGATTGGGATGATATGGCAACACGATTATCTAAGTTGTCTATCAGTTTACCCTCAGGATGAAATTCTATCATTTTGTTACCTCCAGTTATCATGTACACACTATTTATATGTAAGGATAGTACTGGAATATACATATGATATATTTTTAATTTACTTATTATTTTGCGATTTGAATTAATGCATATAAACAAAAACACAATTTATTAAATAAATATTTGTAGCATTATGCCTGTTGATTTTTTCGCTTTTTATTGTAAAATATATAAATATAATTTAGTATGATTATACTTAGTTGAAATAAAATTCAATATGAAAGGAAAATAAAACGATGAGTAAGGGGAAAATGTTAATTAGACAGCATGATTCTACAGATTGTGCAGCTGCATGCTTGTCTATGGTATGCTTTTATTATGGAAAGGAATATAATCTTTCTAAATTGAGAGATATTTTAGGAACGGACATTAAAGGTTCGACGTTACTAGCATTGGAAAGGTCAGCTAATATTTTGGGTTTTAAAACAAAACCAATTCGCGTAAATCAAGAAAACTTTGTGGATGGTTTTACGTTACCAGCTATAGCACGTGTTATAACTAAGGAAGGATTATCTCATTTTGTGGTTGTAAGAAAAACGAATAAAAAGTATGTATGGATATCCGATCCAGCAAAGGGACATAAGAAATTTAAAATAGAAGAGTTTTTTAAATTTTTTGATGGAATAATGTTGTTAATTTCTCCAGATGACGGATTTACTACATTTAAGACAAAGGGGACGAATGTATCCAAAAAATTTAGAAATTTAATATTAAAGCAAAAAAAGCTTTTTATTTTATCTATAGTTGCTTCGTTTATATTAACGCTTTTAGGAATAGCATCGTCATTATTTAATAAATACTTGATGGATGTAATAATACCATATGGTTTAATAGAAGATTTAGTATATGATTGCATTTAGTTTATTAGCATTAACACAAATAATAATAAGTTTTTTAAGAGGTCATATGATATTACATATTTCTCAAAGAATAGATATCCCACTAATAATGGGCTATTTTGATCATATTTTTAATTTGCCTATGAGGTTTTTCTCAACCAGGAAAACAGGAGATATACTTACAAGATTTTCGGATAGCTTTACCATTAAAGATGTTTTAACAGAAGTATTTTTAACAGTAATTGTTGATGTATTTATGGCTTTAGTTTCTGGATTAGCGTTATTATTTATAAACAAAAGTTTGTTTATAGTTATATTAGTTTTAACTTTGTTAAATTCTATTTTAGTTTTTTCATTTAAAAAACCGTATAAAAATATTAATTATGAAACTATGGAACAATCTTCGAGAGTAAATTCATCTATAATCGAAAGAGTTAAAGCTATTGAAACAATTAAAGCTAATGCATGTGAAAAGAGGATTTTATCTAATTTTGAAAAAGATTATAAAAAAAGTCTTAAATTGCAGTTTAAACGAGGACTATTAGCAAATATTCAATCGAGTATAGGCTTAGGAATTTCAAATTTAGGAAATATAGCGTTATTAGTTGTAGGTACAATGCTTATTATAGCGCAGAAAATAACCTTAGGCGAATTTATGTCATTTGTTACAATTTCATCACTTTTTATGGAGCCAATAGGTAGACTTATAAAGGTGCAAATATCTCTGCAAGAATCTAATATCTCAATGAAAAGGATATCTGAAATTTTGGATATGGATAGAGAAAAACCAGGGGAAGGAAGCTTTTTGTATTCAAAAAAAGATGATGATAGTATAAAAGTAAAGATTAAAAATATACACAGTGATATAGTAATTGATAATATAACTTTTGCATACGGATATAGATTACCGGTATTAAAGAATTTCAGTTTAACTATTCCAAAAGGCAAAAAAGTTGCTTTAGTTGGACAATCCGGAAGCGGAAAAACTACAGTTATAAAATTGCTTCTCAAGTTTTTTGATATACAAACAGGAAACATAAAAATAAACAATATTGATATAAAAAATATAGATGTAGAAGCTTTAAGAAATAGTATTTCTTATGTTCCTCAGAATATAGAATTGTTTTCTGATAGTATAATAGAAAACATAAAAATAGGCAATCCGGATGCATCATTTGATGATATAAAATCTGCATGTGAGATGACTGGCTGCGATGAATTTATAAATAAAATGCCAATAGGATATTATTCATTTTTAGAAGAAGCAGGTGGAGGTTTATCAGGTGGTGAAAGACAACGATTGGCGTTAGCAAGAGCTATTGTGAAAAAGAGTAACTTATTTATTTTGGATGAAGCTACAAGTAATCTTGATTTTATGAGTGAGAGTAAAATATATAACACTGTTTTTAATAAATTGAGAGATAAAACTGTTTTAATAATTGCACATAGACTTAGCACTATAAAGAATTGCGATATTATTTGTGTTGTGGATAATGGACAAATTGTTGAAAAAGGAAGGCATGAGGAGCTTTTAAAAGTGCATGGTGCCTATTATAATTTATGGAAGAGTCAAAATGGGATTGATCCATCTGTAAATTATGGCCGGAAAGTATAATAAATATATAAGTTATTTACAAGAGGGGAATTATGTGTTATCTTTTTAATTATAAGAAAAAAGTTCCAATATAGACTTTTTTGTATGTTATTGTTGGTTAAGCTTTTTTAAAATTTTTAAACAACAGCATCTATTTTGTGGTGTAGGTAATTTTAAAAGTTTTGAAGGGAGTTAATTTTATGATAGGAAAACGACCAAAAACAAAAGATTTAGTATTACCAAAAAATTATGAATTAATTAGTGAGGATGAAGCAAGAAATATTATTGGAGGTGCAAAGGTAGGCTTTAGAATTCATATTTCTCCTGATATTAGAGCTCTTGGAGCAATTGTTGGTAGTACAGCTGCCGCTACTGCAGTAGCGGCAGCAACCTGGAGACTTGCAGCTTTTGGACCAATTGGTGCTGGTGCTGCAGCTGGTCTTCCTACACTTGCCGCAGGGTTAGTAGGATATGCAATTGAACATAATTGGGAATACTGTGATGTTGTAGTACCTGCTCTGGGGAGAAATGACATTATAATACCTATACGTATATGAAACAAATAAAAACAATAAACCAATTTATTATAGTATCTATATTGGTATTTACGAATATATTAATACTTTTTCATGAGGATAGAGAACTATTAATAATATCTTATTCTTCTTTTTTCGTTATGCTATATAAAGCATTGAGAATAAATTACTCATGTAGACTTAATGTTTCGCCAAAAGAACCAAAAATGTTATTGAAACTTTTTAGAATGTATTTCAACTTAGGAAAAGATTATTTTAAGTTAAAACTAGACAAATACACAAAATGGGAAGTTTTTGTTGCTTTAGAATTTGTAGCTATGATAAAAATAAAATCGCTAAAAAATGGATATGAGTGGTTTATGCCAATAGAAGCAATTATAGAGTTTATAATAATTTATGTATTTATAACCCATAACTTATTTAGACCTATAGACTTTGATTACTTCTATAGTAAAGGAATTCTTAATAAACAAAGCCAAAATTAAGATTCATTCTTTGCCACAAAACAGATA